>NZ_FOMM01000039.1:0-41554 GCF_900112625.1 Methylobacterium sp. 13MFTsu3.1M2 | reverse complement strand
TGGCGCGCAGGCACCAGTCGTTCTCCTCGCCGTAGCCCTTGCCGAAGGCCTCGGCGTCGAGGTCGCCGACGGCGTCGAGGGCGGCGGCGGTCATGTACATGCAGAAGCCGACGCCGGTGGGCACGGGCACGGCGCGGCCGCGGTTGACCTGCGCGGCCACGCGGTCGAGGTCGGGCCGGGCGATCTCCAGCGGCATGGTGTTGTTGGCGTTGAAGCGCGGGTAGGAGCAGATCGTGGCGTTGTTGGACAGCGGCGTGACGCTGCCCACGGGCAGCCCCGCGCCCATCCCTGCCCCGGCCTCTGCTTCCGTGCCGGACCCGGCCTGAGGGTCTGCCTGCGGTTCGGCGTGGGCGACGAGGCGGTCGAGCCAGTCGCCGAAGACTTCGGCGTCGGAGTTGAGCAGGACGACGGCGCGGCCCTGGCGCAGGCCGAGGGCGCGGTTGACCGAGCGGACGAAGCCGAGGTTGCGCTCGTTCTCGACGAGGTGGAACAGGCCGCGGCCGGCGAGGTCGGCGAGGTCTGCGGTGAGCTGCGGGTCGGGGGAGCGGTCGTTGACGGCGAGCAGGGTGAAGGGGGTGGCCTGGGGCGCCGACAGGCAGGCGTGGAGGGCGCGCAGGGTCTCGCCGCGGCCCTTGTAGACGGGGACGATGACGACGACGCGGGCCTGCGCGATGGGCAGGGCCCGGGGCAGGCGGTCCCAGTCGTCGGCCGCCGGGGCCTCCATGGGCGGGTAGGTGCCGAGATCCTCGGGGCAGCCCATCAGCCCGGCGGCCCGGCCGGTGCGCACGTAGTGCAGGAACGGCGACTCCCCGGGACCCAGCAGGTGCCCGTAGGCACGGCGGTAGAAGCGCGTCGAGAAGGTCTTGCTCGGGTCGCGGTCCTCCTCCTGGCCGTGGGACAGGAAGTGGATCGCCGGGCCGTTCTCGAAGCCGCGGGTGTCCGGGTAGCGCTTGAGGTACCAGGCCGCGTCGAAGAACGGCTCGATCAGGCGGGCCTGCTCGAACAGATCCGCGTCCTCCTCGGCGGGCGGCGCGCCGTAGCGCGGATCGACGGCGTCGCCCGCGAGGTCGTCGCCCCGCAGCAGGGCCCGGGCGAGGTAGTGGACGAAGGGCGCGAGGCCCGTCGCCTCGGCGGAGGGATGGTGCGCGCGGTAGGCCCAGCCGTTGAAGTCGGGCCTGGGGTTGCGGCCCTTCTTCCAGCCGGTGTCGCAGTAGTCGCGCACCGCGTCCTCCGCCTCGGACAGCTCGTAGCGCGCCCGGTAGAAGCCGTGGTCGAAATGCCCCGCCACCAGACGCGCCTGCAGGTCCAGGAGCGCGTCCCGGCCGAGGGTCTCCTGCCCGATCGCCCCCAGCCAGCCCGTGTCCTCGACCGGCGCCCGCGCCGGCCGCAGCCCGCAGACCCGCAGCAGCGCCGCCAGCGTCGAGCGCCCCGGGCCGGGATCGCGCAGCTCCCGCCAGCCCGCCTCGGCGAAGTGCAGGAACGGCTCGCGCCCGCCCACGTCCGGGTAGGTCGCCCGGTACCAGTCCGCGTCCACCGCCGGCAGGTTCAGCCGGTGCGGCTCCGCGAACGGCTCGGCCCCCGTCAGCCGGGTCTCGCCGACGTAGCGGAAGAACGGGTCGTCCGCGACCGCCCGGCTGCCGGACCGCGCCTGCACGTAACCGGCCGGGTCGAAGTCCGGCCGCGGACCGATCCGCGCCCGCCAGCCCTCCGCCACGTAGTGGCGCAGCAGCGCCGCGTCCGAGGCCCCGGCCAGGGCCTCGGCCTGCGGCTCGGGCAGGCGCTGCCGGTAATGGGCGGCGTCGAAGTAGGGGGCGAGCGTCTCGATCCGCAGGGCGAGCGCGGCCTCCGGGTCGGGCCGGGCGGGGCCGCCGTGGAGGACGTAGTGCACCAGCGGGTTCTGGGTGGCGAAGGTGATCCCGCGGCTGAGGCAGTAGGCCAGGGTGTCGAAGTGCGGCGCCGGCTCGCGGCCCTCGCGCCAGCCCGAGGCCATGTAGTGGTCGACCGGGTCGACGCCAGCGGCGGCGAGGTCGGGATTGCCGGCGAGATAGTAGGCACCGTCGACGAGGCGGCGGGCGAGGCGCTGGGCCTCGGCCGTGTCGGGCCTCGGCAGGGCGGCCGCCTCCCCCTCCCCGCCCGCCCTGCCGCGTCTGCGGGCGAGGGCGTGCAGGAGCGGGTTGATGCCGGCGCGGGCGAGGTGGGGGTGGCGGGCGAGGTAGGCGGCGGAGTCGAAGTCGGGGCGCGGGTCGCGGCCGGCGCGCCAGCCGTGGACGAGGTAGTCGCGCACCGGGTCGGCCGTGACCCCGTACCAGCTCGCGTAGAACGCCGTGTCGAAGTGTGGGGCCAGGACGGCGATCTGCGCGTCGGCAGCGACGACATCGTTCGCCGCCGGCAGGCCGCGGCGGGCCGCCAGCCGGATCAGCGGGTTGCCGCTCGCGCGGGCGGGCCCGGAGCGCGCCCAGCGATGGTACAGGCCGCGGATCTGCCTCAACGCGGGGCGCCCGCTCTGCGGCGCGACGGCCGCCGATCGCGGTCGGAGACCGTGCCGGACGCGGCGCTGGGGTCGAGACCTGAAGCTCGGGTGAGCATGTGTTCGCGCGGGCTGGATCGGAGGCGTGGCGGTGCGCCGGGCAAGGGGTCGCACCGACGGCCCATCGCCCTAACGGAACGCGCGCGCGGGGTAAACAACGGCGCCCCCTGCCCCACGTCCCGCGCGCCCGTCCGGCGCGGTCAGATCAGGTCGGACCGCCACGTGACGTTCTCCCGTACGATCCGCGCGGGGTTGCCGGCGGCCACGCAGTGGGCCGGCACCGTCCCGGTGACGACCGCGTGCGCGCCGACGATCGCGTTGTCGCCGATGGCCGACCCCTTGAGCAGCGTGGCCTGATTGGCGATCCAGACGTGGTTGCCGACCCGCACGGGCTTGGCCGGGTTCAGCCGCGCGCCGGTGTCCCGGGTGACGATGGAGTGGAAGTCGCTCGTCGTCATCCAGACGCCCGACGCGATCGAGCAGTCCGTGCCGATCTCGATCGCCTTCCCCTCGACGGGATTGAGGTGGACGAGCCCGGTGAAGCCGGTCCGGTCGCCGATGCGCAGCACCGAGCCGGGGCCGATATAGATGTTGGCCATCGACAGCCGGACGTCCTCGCCGACATCGAACCGGCAGTTCGACTCGATGACGATGTGCATGTCCTTGTCGGACACGCAGCCCCTGCCTATGCGGATGTAGTTGTTGTCACCGTTGACGTAGATTTTTCCCGCTTGGCTGTGCTGATCCCGCGAATCAATGTCGATGACATTATTCTCCCCTTTGTCGAAGATATTCAAAGACATAATTCGCTCTGCGGGATCTATGAACGCCCCTGGGTGCGACGCGGCCGGCGTCCCGGAGCGGACGGCCGCACATCGAACCCGCGGAAGAAAGCTCGCCTTCTGACATGACGATTGCGGTATCGGCGTGCCGAGATCGGGATCCGTCGACATTCGGCGGTCGTGCCGACGCCCCCGAGCCGGCAGCGGCGTTTCAGAAACGTCTCTAAGCCATCGGGCGCCGTCCTCACAACTCGCGCGGCGGATCGGGCGCCCGTGGCCGGGCCGGCGGCGGCTCTGCACGGCTCGGCGCGGCTCCGCGCGGCTGTTGACGCCGGAAGGCGCCTGTGACGTATGCCGTCAGCCAGCGAAATCATGGGATGAGGCCGTCCGGTGGCTGAGGACAACACCCTGACGAAGGCCCTGGTGGACGTTCGGGCGCGCAGGGCCGCGCTGCAGAGCGACTACGACCGGATCGCCGCCGAGCTGACCAAGCTCCGGGCGGCGGAGGCTGCGCTGACCTCGATCGTCGAGGGGATCCCGCTCGACGCCTCCGGTCTCCACGCGCCCGAGGGACCGCGGGCCGCCGCGGCCGACCGCGCCGCGCCCGCCTCCGGCGGACGGCGGGGCGCCCGCGGTCCCCGGGCCAACTCGGCCAAGGGGCGGCTGAAGGCGCTGCTCGGCTCGGCCGGCCCGCAGGGCCTGTCGCATGCCCAGATCGCCGAGCGGCTGCCCGACGTCGCGCCCAACACCCTCAACACCTACCTGAGCATGCTGGTGACCGGCGGCGAGGCGATCCGGAACGGCGATTTCTTCACCGCGGCCGCGCCCGACGGGGCCGAGGACGGTGACGCCGAGGCCGACGCCGATCCGGACGCGGACGAAGAGGTCCGGCACGACGCTGCCGCCGAGTGATCCCGCGAGTGATCCCGGCGCTGGAGGCGCGCGGCCCTCGGCCACTGCGCCGCGCGTGAGACCGCGGCGCTCCGGCCCGGTCAGGGCCGTCCGGCGCGGTCGGTGCCCGCCACGCCTCCGGGTCAGGCGGCCGCCGACATCCGCCGGATGATCGGCAGCATCAGCGCGCTCGGCGCGGCGGCCGGCACGGGGAAGATCGTGGCCGTCTGGTCCGTCTTCACCCGGGGCAGCCGCTCGATCACCGTCCGCAGGTTCGGGAGCGTCCGCGCCAGGATCGCGGCCAGCGTCTCGCCGGCGATCTTGGCCATGACGTATTCCAGGGTGTCGCGGGGCGCCTCGTCGATGGCGCTGGTCGACGGGTAGAAGGCCGCCACGGCGTCGCCGCGCTCCAGGCAGAACTGGCTCAGCTCGTAGAAGGCGGTGTTGTAGACGCGCATCATCTCGTCCAGGCAGGCGGGCTCGAACGGCGCGCGCTTCTGGCGGAAGATGCGGGGCGTCGCGAAATGGTAGAGCTGCGACGGGCGCATCGCCAGCGCCGCCAGCTGCGGGGCGGCCGGCTCGGCGGCGTCGTAGCGGAGGACCTGGCAGCGCCCGCCGGCGTCGCGGATCTCCCGGGCGATCGTCTCAGCCTCGGCGGCGCCGGACGCGTAGGTGATGCAGACCGCCCCGCCCCCGGCGGCGATCAGCTTGGCGGTCGCGGCGCCGAGTCCCCGCGACCCGCCGACGATCAGCGCGGACACCGCCGCGAAGGCGCCGGGCTCCACCAGCGCCGCGAGGTCCCGCAGGCTCTCCTGCTCCACCGGTCGCGGGCGGACGAAGCCCTCGACCCGGGCGACGAGGCCGGGGCCGACCGCGTCCAGCGTCACGGATTGCAGCATCGGCTGGAACCGCTTCACCGCGTAGCCGAGGCTCGAACCGGTGTCCGCCTCGGTGACGGTCACGTCGATCTTCGAGAGGATCGAGTGGAGGCCGGGCACGAACATGCCGACGAGGGTCGAGAGGCCGCCCAGGGCCGCGACCCGGCCGGGACCGAGGGCGCGGGCGAGGCGCGGCGCCAGCGCGGCGATCGCGGCCGGGTCCGGCAGCGCGAAGGCCCCGGCGAGGCCCGTCAGCGCCGACGGATCGCGGGCGACCGGCTCCGCGGGGATGGCGACGGGCGCGACCTCGACCGGTCGGGGCGGCGCCCGCTCCGCCGCGAAGGTTGCCTGGATCGTCAGGGTGCGGACGCCGGCCACCGCCACGGACAGGCGCAGCTGCCGCGCGTCCGCCTCGTGGACCGTCAGGACGGTGCGGTCCCCGACCAGCACGAACCGCTCGAACCGCATCTGCAGCGTCGCGAGCCGGTCGAGGGGATGGGCGTCCGCGCAGGCATCGAGGGCCCAGAGGGCGGCGTGGACGCCGTGGACGGCGCGCTCGCCGGCGAGCGTCCGCCGGGCCATCCGCGCGTCCATGTGCATCGGGTTCACGTCGCCGGTCGCCCGCGCGAAGGCGACCTGATGGGCCTCGGTCCAGGTCCGCGTCGTCGCGGCGGCCTCGTCCGAACCGGATCCGTTCATCGCGCAGCTCCTCCTCGGCCGGTCCCTGCCCGGTCCCCGCCTCGGCCGGGCCGGCCGCCGGATGCCCGGCCCCTTGCTTTATGGCACGCGATCTCGCAAGAGGGCGGCGCTCGCACGCACGGAAAGGGGCCGGTCGATCGCCGGAGGGCAGGCGTCCGCAGGGTGTCGCAGGGACCGGTATCGAGGATGACCACGGCTCGCGCCCTGTCGATCGGTTTCGTCGGAAACGTCGTCACCAACCCGTTCGGGAAGGTGGCGGGCCGCCTCGCGGATCTCGCCACGGTCTCGTGCGAGCATCTCCCCATCGGGCAGATCGAGCAAGTGCTGGCGGGACCCGCCGCCGCCGACGTCCTGATCGTGCATCTCGACCACCGCTGGTTCTTCGACGTCGCCCCGGACGAGGCGGCCGTGGACCGCGCGCGCGGCCTCGCCGACTTGGTCTCGGCGCGTCTCGCCCGCGCGCCGGGGACGATCATCCTCAACACCGTGCCGTTCGTGCCGGTCTCGTCCGTCGAGAGCGACCTCCACGACCAGCTTCAGGCGCTGGCGCGGGTGAACGCGGTGCTGTTCGACCTCGCCCGAGCGCAGGAGCGGGTCAGCGTCGTCGACGCCGCCGGCGCCCTGGCGCTGCTCGGCTTCGCCAACGCCTTCCGCGAGCGCAACCGGTACATGTACCAGATGCCCTACGCCCCGGCCGCCGTGGACGCGCTCAGCGAGCGCTACGCCGACGCCGTCGCGGCGCGGCTGCGGGCGCGGCGCAAGGTGGTCGTGGTCGACGCCGACAACACCCTCTGGGGCGGCGTCGTCGGCGAGGACGGCGTGGAGAACCTGGAGGTCGACAGCGACTATCCGGGGATCGTCCACACCCAGCTCCAGCGCCAGCTCCTGCGCCTGAAGGGCCTCGGGATCCTGCTCTGCGCGGTGACCAAGAACAACGAGGAGGATTTCCGCGCGGTCTTCGCCCAGCGCGCGATGCCGCTCCGCCTCGACGATTTCGTGGCCTACCGCAGCAACTGGACGGAGAAGAGCGAGAACATCCGCGACCTCGCCGCGGCCCTGAACCTCGGCCTCGACAGCTTCATCTTCCTCGACGACAACCCCTTCGAGATCGAGGAGGTCCGCGCCCGGCTCCCCGGGGTCGAGTGCCACCTGTTCGACCGGACGCGCCCCGAGCAGGCGCTCACCCTCCTCGACGGCATCGCGTCGCTGCGCGCCCGGAACGTCACCGCCGAGGACCTGGCCAAGACCGAGCAGTACCGCGGCGAGGCCCAGCGCCAGGAGCTGCAGCGCTCCGCTGCCTCGATGAACGAGTACCTCGCCTCCCTCGAGATCCGGGTGCACGTCGCCCGCAACAACCCGGGCTCCCTGCGGCGGGTCACGCAGCTGATCAACAAGACCAACCAGTTCAACCTGACGACGCGGCGCTACACCGAGGACGAGGTCGCCACCGCCATGCGGGAGGGCGGCGTCTACGCGGCCCGGGTGGTCGACCGGTTCGGCGACATGGGCATCGTCGGGGTCGCCATCGTCCGGGGCGGCGAACTCGAGACGTTCCTGATGAGCTGCCGGGCGCTCGGACGCCGCATCGAGGCCCAAATTCTGCGCCACGTCTGCCAGCAGGAGGGCGATCGGGACCTGAGGGCCCGGTATCGCCCGAGCGCGAAGAACCGGATGGTCGAGAGCTTCCTCGACGACAACGGCTTCGAACCCTTGAGCGCTGGCCCCGAGGGCAAGACGTACCGACTGACACGAGGACCGGATGACACCCCCTACATCCACATCGTCGCGGAGTGACCGCGGCGCCGTCGAGGCGGCTGCCCGCGCGACCTTCGCGCGGCTCGTCGAGACCTGGGGGCGCCCGGACCTGGAGAATCCCGGGCTCGAGGACGACGTCTACGAGCGGCTCGATTCCTTCGCGGTGGTCGAGCTCCTCCTCGAGACGGAATCCGAGATCGAGCGGACGGTCGGCCGCTACGTGCCGCTCGCCAACGAGAGCATCCTCGACAGCACGAAGTCGCCGCTCCGCCGCTTCCAGGGCTGGATCGACTACGTCGCCGAGACGGTCGAGCATGGCTGACCTGCGGTTCTCGCGCGCGACCCTCGCGGGGCTCGTCACCACGGTCGGCGCGCGCGTCCAGGCCTTCGACGACGAGGCGGCCGGCCTCGGGCTCGCCCCCGAGGAGGCGGAGCGCCTCAAGCGGGCCATGGGCTTCGCGACCCGGCACGTCGTCGCCGATCCCGCCACCACGACGGCGGATCTCTGCCTGCACTCGGCGCGCCACCTCCTGCGCGGCCTCGACCTGCAGCCCGACGCCGTCGACGGGCTGATCCTCGTCACCCAGACGCCGGATTACAGCTCCCCGTCGACCGCGATCGGGATGCAGCACCGCCTCGGCATGCGGACCGACACGCTCTGCTTCGACATCCGCCTCGGCTGCAGCGGCTTCGTCTACGGCTTGTCGGTCGCCTACAGCCTGGTCGAATCCGGCCTCGAGCGCGTTCTCCTCTGCGTCGGCGACGTCGCGAGCCGCATGGTCGCGGCCGGGGACCGGTCGATCACGCCGATCATGGGCGACGCCGGCGCCGCGGTGCTGATCGAGCGGCGCGCGAGCGAGAGCTTCTTCCAGCTCCACAGCGACGGCTCGGGCGAGAAGGCCCTGTTCATCCCGCACAGCGGCCTCCGGGCCGACGCCGAGGATGCGGGCAAGCCCGGCACCATGCACATGGACGGGGCGCAGGTCTTCAACTTCACACTCAAGCGCGTCCCGCCGCTGATCGAGGACATCCTGGCCTTCTCGGACACGCGCGCCGCGGACGTCGATTTCCTGGTCCTGCACCAGCCGAACAAGTACATCCTCAAGAACCTCCAGCGCCGCCTGGGGCTCGACGACAGCAAGCTCCCGACCGGCACTCAGTCGGTCTACGGCAACCAGAATTCGGCCTCAATCCCCGGCACGATCTCGGGCTTCCTCGCGGAAGCCTATGCGGGCCGGCAGGTGCGCTCGCTGCTCGCCGGCTTCGGGGTCGGCCTGAGCTGGGGAGCCTGCACGATCACCACCGACCGGATCTTCGCGCCCCCGGTCCTGACCTACGAGGAGACCACCCGATGACCGAGGGCGCATTCCTGGACGAACTCGGCACGATCCTCGACCAGCCGGGGCCGCTCGCCCGCGGGCAGAGCCTCGGGGAGATCGAGACCTTCGACTCGCTCGGCATCCTCAACATCATGGCGCTCTACGACACGCTGGGCCTCGAGGTGGATCCGCAGCGGATCGCCGGGGCGGCGACCACCGACGACCTGATCGCGCTGGCCGGCGCGAAGCTGCAGGCCTGAGCCGATGCCGGAGCCGATCGCAGAGTCGGGTGGGCACGTCCTCGTCGTCGGGGCCAGCAGCGGCATCGGCCGCGCCGTCGCCGAGCGCCTGCTCGCGGGTGGGGCGCGGATCACCGCCCTGGCCCGGCGGGTGGACCGGCTCGCGGAGCTGGAGGCGCTCGGCTGCGCCGCCGTCGCGGCCGACGTCACCGACCTCTCGGCGATCGGCGGCGTGCTGCAGGCGGCGGTGGCCGAGCGGGGGCTTCTGACCGGGCTCGTGTACTGCGCGGGCGTCCAGGTCATAAAGCCGATGCGCAGCCTCGGCGTGGAGGAGGTCGAGCGCCTCTATCGCACCAACCTCGTCGCGCCGACCCTGTTCGCCGCCGCCTTCGGCAGCGCCCGCGTCTCGACCCGCGACGCGGTGTTCTGCGCGGTCTCGTCCGTCGCGGCGCAGAGGCCCGAGCCGGCGATCGTGCCCTACGCCGCCTCCAAGGCGGGCCTCGACGCCCTGATCAAGGGGCTGGCCCGGGAACTCGCCCCCCGGCGCGCGGTCGGCGTCGCCCCCGGCTGGCTCGACACCGAGATGACCCAGGCCCATGCCCGCCTGTACGGCGCGGAGTTCAAGGAGGCGCTGGAGAAGCGCAGCCCCGCGGGCGCCGCGACGGTCGAGTCCGTGGTCGACGCCATCGCGTTCCTGATGTCGCCGCAGGCCCGGCACGTCACCGGCGAGATCCTGCGGGTCGACGGCGGGGCCGTGCTGTGACCGGGACGGCGCAGCGGCTCGCGCTGATCGGCGGCGGCGGCTTCTCCAAGGAGATCGCCGAGATCGCCCGCGCCCTCGGCCACACGGTCGAGGATACCTACTCGACCGCTCCGGAGGTCCAGGTCGGCCGCTACCGCGGCTATCTCGACGCGCTGCTCGCCGACCGGGCGGAGTATGACGGCGTCGTCCTGGCGGTCGGCGGCGTGAGCCGGCGCGCGATCCGGGCGCGGGCCGAGTTGATCGCGTGGCTCGACCGCCACGGCCTCCCCTGCCCCGCCCTCGTCTCGCCCCGCGCGATCGTGAGCCCGGACGTCGCAATCGGCGCCGGCGCCTTCGTGGCGCACGGCGTGATCGTCAACGCCGACGCCCGGCTCGGGCGCTTCTGCGTGCTGAACTCGGCGGCCATCGTCGGCCACGACACGGTCGTCGGCGACAACACCACGATCTCGCCGGGCGCCTTCGTCGGCGGCCGCTGCGCGATCGGCGCCGACAGCCTCGTCGGGCCGCTCGCCAAGATCCTTCAGGGCCTCACCCTCGGTCAGGGCGTCACGGTCGGCATGGGTTGCAATGTCCTGCGCGCCCTGCCCGACAACGCGACGATCTGGCCCCGGGCGGACATCGTCGCCCCGGCGCCGAAACCGGCCTGATCGGCCTCAGCTCCGCCCGATTGCTACGTCATTTCAGTCTTCCCGAATTCGATGTGTCCAGATGGTCGGTCTCGCGTCCGAACATCGCGAGGAGGTTCCATGAGCGCTGAGCCGCGATCGTTCGAGCAGCCGATCTACGTGACCCGTCCGATGCTGCCCGAACTCGCGGTCTTCACGAAGCATCTGGAGGCGATCTGGCAGTGTGCCGTTCTCTCGAATGGCGGACCGCAGCACGTGGAGTTGGAGAAGCGGCTCCACGCCCATCTGGGCGACGGCCACATCGCGCTGTTCAACAACGGCACCAACGCCCTGATGACGGCGGTCAAGGCCCTCGACCTCTCGGGCGAGGTCATCACCACCCCCTTCACGTTCGCGGCGACGCCGCACGTGCTCGCCTGGCACGGCATCCGGCCGGTCTTCGCCGACATCGAGGAGCATTCGATGACTCTCGATCCGGCCCGGATCGAGGCCGCGATCACGGAGCGCACCACCGGCATCCTCGCGGTTCACGTCTACGGTAATCCGTGCGACGTCGAGGCGATCGAGCGGATCGCGCGCAAGCATCGCCTCAAGGTGCTGTACGACGGCGCCCACGCCTTCGGGACCCGGGTCAACGGCCGGCCCATCGCGAGCTACGGCGACGCGACCATGTTCAGCTTTCACGCCACGAAGCTCTTCCACACCGCAGAGGGTGGGGCCGTGGTCACCAACGACGGCGACGTGAAGCGGCGGATGGAGCTGCTGAAGAATTTCGGAATCGCCGACGAGGTGACCGTCAAGGCTGTCGGCATCAACAGCAAGATGAACGAGATCCAGGCCGCCATGGGCCTGTGCCTGGTCGATGCGGTCGCGGCCGAGAAGGCGAAGCGGCTCGACCTCGCGCATGTGTACCGGGATCACCTCGGCGGTGTGCCCGGCATCACCGCCTCGCGGCCGCTCGACCTCGATACCGACAGCCTGCAGTATTACTGCCTTCGGATCGACCGGGCCGTCGCCGGCGTGAGCCGTGACGAGGTCTACGACCGCCTCAAGCACTACAATGTCTTCGCGCGCCGCTATTTCTATCCGCTGTGCAGCCAGTACGAGCCATACCGTCTCTTTCCCGACAGCGCGATCGACAATCTGCCGGTCGCCAACAGAGTCGGCGGCCAAGTCCTCTGCCTGCCCTTCTACGGCGAGCTCGGGACCGCCAACGCGGAGCGGATCTGCCAGATCCTCCGTCACATCGTGATCGACGGCGCCGTCGGCGCTGTGCACGCAGCCTGAGATCGGCCGGCGTCCGGACAATGAGTGTTTCCGGATCCGGCCCTTGAGCGCCCGATGCCCGGAGGGGTTGGTATGAGTGCCGTCCTCATCTCCAGTTTGCGCGCGCGCGTCAGCCTGTTTCTCGCAGGGAAACTGGTCGATGCCGAGTATTATCTGAACCGCTATCCTGACGTCCGCGCGGCCGGTGTCGATCCGGTCCGACACTTCGCCGAATGCGGTTATGCCGTCCCCATCCGCGCGGCGAACCCGTCCATGGAGCGGGCCATCATCAGGCTCTCGCCCTTCCTGGCGCTGGCGGCCGTGCTCCTGCAGATCCGGCGCGACGACTGGGTCCAGTGTTTCGTCGCCCATTATCAAGAGCTCTGGTGCGGCGACCTGGGACTGGAGTTCCGCTTCGCCCGCTGGGTTGCGCGTCTCCTGGCGGCCCGGGCTATGGGGTCCGGGCCCGACGCTGCGAATCTGGAGCGAATCGTCGGCACCACGCTCTCGATCGCCCGGATCGGCGACGAGCATCCCTGGCTCACGCTGCGGAGGATGGACCCGCCGGAGACGCATCGATTCAGCTCCCCGCGGGTGTGGGAAGGGCGCGGCGCGCTCGTCGCGCGCGAGGTCACGCTACCCCCGCTCTGGTGCGCGAGCGTCCAGAACGCCAGCGTCTTCGGAGCCATGCAGGTCGCTGCGAGCGGCCACTTCGTGAGCTACGAGCCCGCCGCCGATCCGAGTCTGTCCTTCGCGGCCGGCCAGTTCCGGCACGTCATCGCCTGCTACGCGGCACAGGACAACAAGATCGTGGCGCGCCTGCCCGACGCCGCGACAAGCCGCCTCGACGAGGCGATCCTGCTGGGCGGCCGGTGCAGCAACAACCATTTCCACTTCCTCATCGAGTATCTCTCCCGAGGCTACCTGATCGATCGCCTGGGTCTCCCCGACGACATCCCGCTGGTCATCTCGGACAATCTGTTCCCATCGCAGATGGAGGCCCTCGAGTTATTCTTTCCGGGTCGGAAGTTCGTCGCGGTATCCAGCCGTGAGCGGCTCGACGTCGGAAGGCTCCACATCCCGTCCCTCATGACGTATCTCCCGGACGCGCTTGAGGTCACCGACTGGAAGAAGGAGGGACTCCGCTTCGCGAGCCTGGACTGGCTGCAGCGGCGTGCCTACGAGGCCCTGAACCTCGAAGACGACGCACCGTCCCAGCCGTCCCGGATCTTTCTGGCCCGGCGGCGCGGCAGAAACATCGTGAACGCCGACGAGGTCGAGGCTGTCTTCGCGCGGCACGGCTTCGCGATCGTGGATCCGAGCACTCTGTCCTTCATCGAGCAGGTGAGATTGTTCGCGTCCGCAACCCATGTCGCCGGTCCTCTGGGCGCAGCGTTCTCGAACACGATCTTCTGCAGGCCCGGGACATCCGTGCTGGGTCTCGGATCACGCTACGCCGTCACCTCGTCGCTGTTCCAAAATCTAGCGGAATTGATGGGCTGTAACTGCATCCATCTCTTGAGCGACAAGAGAATGCGTGACTTTATTCGTCTGCGTGCGAACAAGATCTCGCTCCGGCAAGGAAGCTATGCCATCAACACGCGGCGCCTCGACGGCTTGCTGAGGACGTGGCTCGTGCCAGCCTGAGAGCCCGTCCGGTAAGGGTCTGAGGCGGGGTTGAGTGGCCGGGATGGCGATGATTCCAGGAGGGTGCTGAAGCCTGACCTGGAAGCGCCATGTGGACCCCGACCACCCGGCGGCAGCATAGCCGCGTGGGCCTTCGCTATGAAACCGACCTTACCGACGCCGAGTGGGCGGTGATCGAGCCACTGATGCCGAGGCCAGCGCCCTGTGGCCGGCCTCCGCTCTGGACGACACGGGAGGTCCTGAACGCCATCTTCTACGTTCTGAGGGGTGGGATCTCCTGGCGGATGATCCCCAAGGATCTACCGCCGCGCTCGACCACGTTCGGCTACTTCAGCCGCTGGCGCGACACAGGGCTGTTTGGCCGGATCAACCACCACCTGGTCATGGCCGATCGCGAGCGAGTCGGACGGGAAGCCTCACCATCTGCCGCGGTCCTCGACAGCCAAAGCATCAAGACGACGGAGAGCGGCGGCCCGCGCGGCTACGATGCCGGCAAGAGGGTCAAGGGGCGCAAGCGCCAAGCGCTGGTCGACATGGACGGGCGCGCGCTCGTCCTCGATCCTCAGCCTGCCGACGTACAGGACCGCGACGGAGCCGTGCCGGTGCTGCGCCTGTCGCGTCGGACCTTCCCGTTCATCGCCAAAGCCTTCGCCGATGCAGGCTATGCCGGCAACAGACCGGCGACCGCCACGATCATCACGGTCGAGATCGTGCGCAAGCCGTCCGATCAAGTCGGCTTTGCCGTGCATCCACGCCGCTGGGTGGTCGAACGGTTCTTCGCCTGGATCAGCCGCAATCGCCGCCTCTGGAAGGACCCAGAGGCGACTATCGCCTCGGCCAGAGCATTCCTCTACGCGGCAGCCGTCATGATCCTCGTCAGGCGACTGGCCCGCTCAGCCTGACTTCTCGGACGGACTCTGAGGCGGTTGGTTTCCGCGGAAGGTAGGTGGCTTCGCCCGCTGTACGGGTCCGGCTCAGCCCGGGTCGTTTGATGCCGGGATGCGTGACCCTCTCCGCGTCGGACCGACGGGCACACGACGTGTCGGCACCGCGGCAGACCGGCCCCGGAGCGTCGCGTGACAAGGGCCTTCGCGCGTGGCAGGACTTGCCGAAATCCGTGCGTTCGTCGCGTTCCAGCCACAGAGACGTATCCACCCCGTATGCACATGCCCATCGACCGGATCCGTGAAACGCGTCCGCTGGACAGCCGGCGGCGCTCGCATCTGCGGCTGGCTGAGCCGAGCGACGCGGCTCTGATCTACCGGTTGCGCTCCGACAACCGTCTCAGCCGTTTCCTCAACGCGCCACCCACCACGGTGGAAGAGCAGGCAGCGTGGCTTACGCGATACAAGAACGACGAGGCCGCGGGCAGACAGTACTATTTCATCATCGTTTCCGATGGTCAGGATCGCGGCACGGTCCGGATGTACGATTTTCGGATCATCGCCGGATTGAAGTCGTTCTGCTGGGGCAGCTGGATCATCGCCCCCCCTCCGGTCGTCGGCCTGGCAGGTTACTCCGCCCTCGCGATCTACGAACTGGGGTTCGAGCACCTCGGCTTCGAGCATTGTCATTTCGACGTGCGTCGTGAGAATGAGAGCGTGATCAATTTCCACCTCCGTTCGGGCGCGAAAATCGTCGACGAGGGCGAGCAAGATTATTTCTTTCACTTCAGCCGCGAAGCATATGACGCGTTCAGGTCGGCGCACGCGTCGACCATCGAGCGCCACTCTGCCTTGTCACAGGCCTCCTGATCGGAGCGGCGAGCGACTGTGCTGAGCACCCGATCTCAGCTGCACGATGCGCCGTTCGACGTCGAGGATAGATATCTCAGCGATGTTGGAGTGGCTTGCCTTACGGATCGCGCGCCGGATCGTCGACAGTGACTATTATCTGACACGAAATGCCGACGTGGCGGCGGCAGGCGTCGATCCGGTCGCCCATTTCGCGCGGCACTGGTCCGCGGCGCCATTGCGCGCGCCCAACGCGCGCATGGAGGCGCGGATCTACGCGTGGTCGCCCGTGCTCGTCGCCGTTCTGGCGATGCTCGGGCAGAGCCGTCAGGACATCACGGACTGCTTCCGCTACCGCATCAACCAACTCGCGACCCGGCGCGGTTTCGACCTGCAGCTTCGGCTCGCCCTCGCGCTCGCGCGCTTCCTCGCCGTGCGGTCCGCATCGCACGCACGTCCGAGCGGCGGAGCGGGCACCGGTCTCGGCTCGATCTACCCGGTGGTGCGGATCGGGCAGGATGCGGTGCCCTGGATCGACTGCCGCGGCATCGCGGAAGCCGGCGTGTTCGACTTCACGGATCCAGAGGTCGCTCTGTCCGCGCAGCCGCCGACCGCCCGTCGACTGCGCAGTCCGGAACTCTGGTGCGCGACGATCCGGGACGCGTCGCTCTTCGGCTTCGCTCAGATCGTCTCCCATTCCGCCTTCGTGGTCTACGAGCCGGAGGCGGACCCGGCGTTCCGCTACACGAGCCGCCAGTGCGAGTTCGTCATCACCTGTTTCGGCCCCAAGGGCGACCGGGTCCTGGCCCGTGTACCGCAGGAGGCGGATCGGGCGATCGATGCGGGCATCCTTCTGATCGGGCGATGCGGTGCGAACTATTTTCACTTCCTGATCGAGTACGCCACGAAGGGTTACATCGTCGACAATGCGTCGATACCGCAGGATGTGCCGCTCATCCTGAGCGACGATCTGTTTCCTCAGGAAATGGACGCCCTGAAGCTGCTCTTCCCGGGCCGCCCATTCACGGTCCGGCAGCACGGGCAGCGGCTGGACGTGAAGACGCTCTACGTTCCGTCTTTGATGACCTTCATTCCGGATACGCCCGACGTCGAGTTCTGGACGGTCGCCGCTGTCAATCACGCGAGCCTCTCCTGGCTGCGTGAGCGAGTGATCGAGGCCGTTCCAGCGCCCAGTACTCCGGCGGTCCGGAAGCTCTATCTCGGGCGATCCGCGGGGCGTAACATCACGAACGCCGCCGAGGTGGAGGCAGTGTTTCGCCGGCACGGTTTCGAGATCGTGAACCCGGGGCAGCTCAGCTTCGCGGAACAGATCGAGGCTTTCAGGACTGCGCGCTGCATCGCCGGGCCGATCGGTGCCGCCTTCGCCAATCTGGTTTTCGCATCCCCGGGCTCCCTCGTCCTGGGACTCGTGTCGCCGTTCGCCGTGCAGTTCTCGACGTTCGCCAGCCTCGCGAGGTTTGCCGGGTGTCGCTACTTGGCCGTCCCCGGTGAGCACGGGGCCTATCGCCCCGGGGCCGAGACGCGGCGCCGCTCGCTCGAGCTGACGCACGGCAATTACCGCATCGATCTCGATTACCTGGATACCGTGCTGCGGACCAATGTTTGAAATCTGGCTGTGCCGGCGCACGTCGTCGCGATTTGATCGACAGGGATGACAGCATGAAGACGCCATGGACCGATCTTGGCCTGCGGTTCGCTGCGCCGGGCTCGGGTCTGCTCCGGACGCACGCCATGCTGCCCACGCCGATCGTGCTGGCGGACCGTGTCCGGGTATATTTCTCGTCCTGCGATGCCGATCTGCGCGGGCGTATCTTCTCCGTTGACCTGAGCTTGGACCATCCGCACCCGGTCATTCATTTCGATCCCGCCCCCGTTCTCGATCTCGGAGCCGCGGGGTGTTTCGACGCAGACGGCGTCAATCCCTGTCATCTCGAACGCGTCGATGATATTTGGCGGCTGTATTACGTCGGCTGGCAGAGGCTGTCGGAGGACGTTCCCTATACCCTCTTGGCCGGCCTCGCGGTGAGCGAAGATCGCGGCAAAACCTTCAGGCGGTGGAAGACTGAGCCTGTCCTTCCGGCGACGCCCGACGAGGGCTACTTCCGGACTGCTCCGTTTGTCCGGCGGGTGGGGGAAGGCTTCCAGATCCTCTATATCGGCGGCAACCGCTTCGTTCGTAGCCCCTCCGGGAAGATGCTCCCGCGTTACGCCATCCGCCGGTCGAGATCCGCGGACGGGATTAACTGGGCGGCCCCGGCGGAGGATGTGCTGCTGCCGGATGAGGCGCGCGGCGAGATCGGCTTCGGCCGTCCGCGCGTCGAGACGCTCCCCGGGCAGGACCCTGTCCTGATGGTCTCGGTTCGAACCGAACAGAGCTACAGGCTGATGATGTGCCCGTGGGACGAGGGCTTGGTCGATCCGTCCCGCCTCGTTCCGGTCATCGATACCGCAGGACAGGCATGGGCGTCCGAGATGACGTGCTTCGGTGCGACCTGCCAAGTCGGCGAGCGGACCCTGCTCTTCTACAACGGCAACGGCTTCGGACGAACTGGGTTCGGTCTGGCCTACCGGGATCCGGCCGCGGCCGAGGACGGATTTCGAAGGATGTGAGGCCGGCCGCGTGTCGGGACAGGCGCTGCCGCGACCTGATCGACAACGGCTTCGGGAGCGGTGCAGGGCCCCCGACCCCGATGGCCAGGCCGTACGCGTCGGCGGGGCGATCACCGCCTCCGCGGGGCTCGGGTTGGCCAGGACCTCGGACGATTCGCCTCGCTACAATGCAATTGCGTAGGTGTCGTGCATCACGGCGCTGCCGCCGAACTCCTCCTTCTGGGTGAGAAGGCCCTGATTCAGGACGCGGCCGCCCTCCTCGGTCGAGATGCCGAAGTCGAAATAGCGCTTCGTCGGCTGGTAGGTCTTGATCAGCGTGCTGAAGAGGAGATCCAGCGCCCCCGCGTCCCGGCCCTGCCGGTTGGACGCGATGTACTGCGCATGCGCGACGTCCGCGGTCTGAAAGATCACGACGCCGCCCACCGTCTCGCCCGCCTGCTCGGCCGTGAACAGTTTGATGTTGTCCGGAAAGCGCCCCGCCAGCATCTCGATCTCCGGCAGGGTGTGAACCGGCGCGACGCCGTGGCGCTCCCGGAGCGTCTGCGCGAGGATGTCCCAGAACTCTGGCCAGCGGCTGTCGGTGCGGACGGTGAGGCCGGCCTTCTGCGCCTTGCCGACACCCCGGCGGCGGCGGGACGAGAGTTCGCCGGGCAGCCGGTAGTCGATCGTCGTGGTGACGTCCCTCCGGACCAGCTGGGCGCCGACACGGAACAAGCAGTAGAGGTCGGCCTCGGCGGGCCGGCGGTGATAGATCGACGGGACCGGCTTGTAGATCAGCTTCCTGGCGCCGGCCTGCCTGTAATGGTTGAGGCAATCCTCGAACAGCGTCAGGGTGGCGTCGGTCGATAGGCGGCCGGTCAGGAGTCCGCCGAACGTCAGGCCCTGATGGGAATGGATGGTGTCGCCGTCGACATTCGCGGGAAGCGTCGCCACCAGCGTATCGTCGCGGATGATGAGCAGCGAGGCGTCCGTGAAGCGGTCGGCGTGGTAATCCATGAAGCCGCGATCGAACAGGAAATGTCCGTTCAGAGCCGTGCCATTGTGCGCGTTCCAGGCCGAGGTTTGATCCTGGGTGAACCGCCGGACCGTCACGGTCATCGCTAGCGCGCTCGGCAGAAGCGCGTTGCGGCGATCTTGCGCGGCTCTGCCGGATTGCCTTGGTAGATCTTGTCCGGCTCCGTGGATTGCGCGAGGCTCGACGCCATGCTGATGTAGTTGTCGGGCGCGATCGTGACGCCGTGCCCGATGGCGGCGTTGACGCCGAGGAAGCTGTAGGCCCCGATCCGGCAAAAGCCCGAGATCACCACGTGTGAACTCACGAAGACATTGTCCTCGATGACCGAGCGGTGGCCGATGTGGTTGCCGCTCCAGAGTGTGACGTTGTTTCCAATCTCAACGAAGGGTTGGACGACGTTGTGCTCCAGGATAAAGCAGTTCTCGCCGATCGTGACATTGTGCCAGACGAAGGCCTTCGTGCTGACATACGACGTCAACCTGTAGCCCATGGACTTGACCTGCGCGCAGAGATCGGCACGGACGCGGTTGAGCTTCGAATCGCCGATGGCGACGAAGGCGTCGTACTCCTCGGGCGGGTAGGCCTGCTGCACCTGGGCGAGCGGGATCACCGGCAGATCGTGGTGATGCGGCTGCGTGATGTACGCCTCGCCGATCGAGAAAGCCTTCACTTCATGGCCGCTGTCGTGGGTGAAGTACTCATAGGCCATGCTGGCGATTTCGCCGTTGCCGAAGATGATCAGCGGTTTCATCGATTACGCCTTCATGATGAGGAGATCTTCGCGCCGGTTGGCCATGGGGAGATCCGGCGCCTGAGGCATGACGTAGGCGTCCGCACCGGCGGCCTGCGCCCGCTGGATGAGCGCCGTGAGAACGGCGTCGTCGATCTTGCCGGGGCTCAGCTCATTGTAGCGGACGTCCGGCTCGGAATCGGTCTGCGTGAAGGCCTTATGAAAGCGCCGGCCGGTCTCGCTCGCGAAGAAGCGGCGCCGCTTCGAGATGTTCGGGATGTCGCCGATCAGGGCTCGGCCGCCATCGGCGAGCAGTGCCACGATGCTGTCGAGGAAGGTGAAGGGATTGCCCTCCGCGAACACGTAGTGGAAGACGCTGTAGCAGAGGACGATGTCGGCTTGGCCGACCGCATTCCGGACGGCGTCCCGGTTCGCCGGGAACGCGCCGGCGATCTTCGAGGTCACGCCGGCGACGTCGGGCAGTTGCTCGAGCATCTCCGCGCTATCGACGAGGACCAGGTGGTGGTCCCGCTCGCGGCACAGATCAATGAGGCGATGCGGCAGCCCGGCGCATCCGGGCCCGATATCCACGATGGTGGCGCCGGTCCCGAGCAGGGCCGGGAGCTTGGCCGCGATGTCGCGCAGGATCGCCTCCTCGAAGCCGTCTCGATACGTCTCCGGGAAGCCGATCCGCTCGTTGGCGGAGAGGTGCGGGTTCTGCGCGAGGGCGCGGAATCCCTCGAACGTGAGGTCGACCTTGGCGAGATCGACGTCGCGGCCGGTCCGGAGCTTCTCCAAGGAACTCGGGCCGTCCTTGGGAGGCCCACCGGCGGCAGCGTTCAGGGGTGACGATGACACGGGGGCCTCCTGTTCCGTTTGGAATCGGCGTCCGAGCCCGGGCGGTCCCGGTCCCGAGACGCTCCAGCTGCCCGAACTGCGCGGCGCGGGGAACCGGCCGCGGATCTTAGGACTGCTGACGGCCCCGGGCTCAGCGGTCCGAGGCTGTAGATCTCACGCCGGGCCGTGGCGCTGGTTCGAGGCCATGGCCGCGCGGCAGGCGAGCACGACGTGCCGGATTTCCTCTTCCTGAAGATGGGGCCCGATGGGAAGGCTCAGGATCTCTCGCCCGAGGACGCGGCCCAGACGGCTCTCCCCCGCGATCGAGACGCCCGCATAGGCTTCGGCATCTGCCGGTGCGATCGGGTAATGAATCTGCGTGCCGACCCCCGCCTCGTCGAGCCGCGCTGCCAGCGCATCCCGCTGCCCGGACCGGACGACGAACAGGTGCCAGACGGGATCGGTGCGCGGATCGACCTGCGGAAGAGCGAGGTCCGTATCGGCGAGGCCGTCCCGATACGCGGCCGCGACGGCGCGGCGCCGGCTGTTCCAGTCGTCGAGATGGCGCAGCTTGATGCGAAGCAGCGCGGCCTGAAGCTCGTCGAGCCGCGAGTTCACCCCCTGCTGCCGATGCACGTATTTCTCGCGCGAGCCGTAATTGGCGAGTTCGCGGATCCGGCGCGCGACTGCGGTGTCGGACGTGGTCACGGCCCCGCCATCTCCCAGAGCGCCCAGATTCTTGCCCGGATAGAAGCTGAAAGCGGCGGCGTCGCCGAGGCTGCCCGTCCGCCGCCCGGCGAAGGTCGCGCCGTGGGCCTGCGCGGCATCCTCGATGCAGACGAGATTATGCCGGTGCGCGAGGGCGCGCAGCGCCTCCATGTCGGCCGGCTGGCCGTAGAGGTGGACCGGCATGATGGCCTTCGTCCGGCTGCTGACAGCCCGCGCGGCTCCGGCCGGGTCCATGTTGTAGGTCGACGGATCCGGATCGACGGAGACCGGCTTCGCGCCGACCTGGCTCACCGCTAGCCAGGTCGCGATGAAGGTGTTCGACGGCACGAGCACCTCGTCGCCGGGACCGATCCCGTAGGCGCGCAGGATCAGGATCAGGGCGTCCAGGCCGTTAGCGACGCCGACCGCATGCTCGGCCTCGCAATAGGCGGCGAACTCCGATTCGAAAGCTTCGACCTCCTCACCCAGGACGTATCGCGAACGGTCCAGGACGCGGTGCCACGCGGCGTCGAGGTCGGCGCGGACGGTGTCGTGGGTGCGGCCGAGATCGAGAAACGGAACCTTCATCGCGGGCCTCCCCTACCGGCTTCCCACGGCGCGCAAGAATGTGTCGTAGTCCCTGTAATAGTCGCTCTCCTCGTAATGCTGCGAGGCCAGGGAGAGACACACTGCCCCACCGGAGAACTCGTCGATATCGCGCCACACCATGCGCGGGACATAGAGGCCGATGTTGGGTCGATTGAGCAGAAACGTCTGGCGCGTGCGGCCGTCATCCAGGTGGACTTTGAAGCTGCCAGAGATCGCGATCAGGACCTGCTGCAGCTCTTTGTGGCTATGCCCCGCGCGCACCGCGCCGTGCGAGACATCGTAGATGAAATAGACGCGTCGGATGTCGAACGGCACATCCTTCTCGGCCTCGATGGGCGTCAGCGCTCCCCTGTGATCGAGGATGTGGCGAAACTCGATCAGGTGTGGCTGAGTCATCGTTCCCCCGCCGAAATGCCGGCTCTCTGACGTCGACCCTCGACCGCGAAACATACCATGGACCGTGCCGAGGCCCCTTCGCGTCCGGAGCGCGGTCCGATGTCGCGAAGCCCTCTAAGCGCAACGCGACCGATCCGCAACGGTCGGACTCTACTTCCGCGAGCCTTGTCGAACAAATGCAATTACTGATCTATTGTCCATCGGCTCGCCGCGGGAAGGGAAGAGCGCTGAGCAGCCGACCCACGACCGACCGTCCGGCGACCGCAGGCGCGACGGGCGGCACCTGCGGCGATAGGACTGGGGTTGGCTGCGCCAGAGATCGGAGGGCCGCGACCACCGCGCTCGGCGCGACGTGGTAGCTGGCGTGGAAGGCGTGGCCGTCCTCGTTCGTCGTCTGGCCGCGCAGGAACGTGATCCGCGCACCGCCGGCCTCGATGAAACTGGTATAGCCCCGGAAATTGAAGCTCAGGTTGGCGTGGATCAGGCCGAGGATCCGGCAATCCGGGCGGCAGAACAGTCCGTTGGTGAGCGCCGAACTCGACGAGCCGACGATGATGTCGGCGGCGTGGAACGCGTCGACCTGTTCGAGGAACGTCATCGTCTCCGGAGTGATGACCTCGAAGCCGTGCGGCCGGAGCGCCTCGGCGATCTCGACCTCGTTGACGAGTTGGCGCTGCGCGAAGGCCTTGCGCGAGATGAACAGCCGGCGGCCGGTGCGGCCGCTCAGGGCCCCGCGCGCGCGTGCGCTGTCGAGGATGCGGGTGCGCAGATCCACCAGGATGTCGGCGGGCCAGATCGTGTCGTAGACCGGCTGCCCCGGCCGCATCTCGAACGGGAAGAAGGCGGGCACCGGCGCGAGGCCGAGCCGGCCGAACGCCACCGGCCGGGGCGGCAGCTTGATGATCGGGCGGTCGCGCGTGTCGAGGAGCCGGACCACCTCCTCGTGGGTCGCCGGCATGTGGTCGTCGATGCAGAGCGGGATGCCGTCCGGGCAGCGAGGATCGTTGTAGGCGAGCATGCGCGGCACGAACTCGCAGAACCAGTGGCCGTAATTCCGGCTCTGGAGCCCGAACATCGACAGGCCGGCCTCGATCGACAGGCTGTCCTCCGGAATCTCGACGAGGGCCCGCCTCTCCCCGAAGGCCGCCATCACGATCTGGTCCGGGTTGACCCCGTCCTGGAGCAGCACGTCCCGCCGGCGGGGATGGGCGGCGAGGTCGTAGATCAGGTGGCCGTCCTTCACGACGAGGTTGCTGCGCGGGAAGGCGTGGCAGCCGTCGACGAACGCGAGGTACTGGCTCGGCGCCTCCAGATCCCCCGGCTCGGAGGTGAGGGGCGGCGGCGGCTCGGTGAACTTGAGCTCCGGTGCCTGGATCGGCCTGGGCGGCCGAAGCTCGGCGTAGTCGATGCCCGGCCGGCCGGCCAGGGACGCGGCGGCGACCATGTCGTAGCAGGCCAGGGGGCCGGCGCCGATCAGCCGGCGGGTCGTCTCGTGCAGGGCGACGGCCGCGTCGAATTCGCCGGCCTCGATCAGCGCGTCGAGCTGCAGCCGGCGCAGGTTCTTGATCTTCTTGGCGAGCGGGTCCCCGTCCCGCGAGACGAGACCGGGGGCGCCGCCGTTGAGGTCCAGGGCGAGGCAATAGAACTGGACGCTCGCCTCGGCCTCGCCGCGCAGCTCCAGCAGCCACGCCCTGTCGATCAGCTCCTCCATGATCCGCGGGCGCAGCCGGTTCGCATCCGCGGCGCGCAGGCGCGCGACGACCGGATCCGCCTCGGCGAAGCGTCCGCGGGCGCAGAGGTCGCGCAGGCGCGCCTCCGCGGCGGCCAGGGCCCAGCGGCCGCCATCGCGGCCTGCCAGGATGGCCGCGAGGTCGTAGGCCTGGGCCGCGAGATCGGGCGCGCCGCCCCCGTCCAGCCGGAACGCCAGGGCGTCGAGATGGCGGATCATCGTGCCGGGGCTGGTCCCCGCCGCCGCCGGGTCGGCCGCGAGCGCGCCGAGCCGGGCGATCAGGTCGGCCTGGCCGCCGCGATGATCTCTGATCAGGTCCAGGAAGTCTGACATGTTCCGCGTGCTCGACCGGCCCGTTCCCGGCCTCGACGTGGTGCCAACCTCGGACGGCCGCCGGCAGGAGCGGAGCCGCGCATCGGGCGTCGTGGCAGGAGCCCACCCTTAGCGTCCCGCCGCGGAACTGGTAAATCCCCGTCCCGAACGGGTCGGCCGTGGCTTCGCGCGCTGGCCGCCGCCCGCGGCGTCGGGCCGGCGCGCGGGCGGGAGACGAGGAAAGCATACGGATGCCCGAATCGGGGAGCCTTGAGATCGGCGGTGACCGGATCGCGTCGGTCCGGACGCTGGCGGCCGGCCGGCAGGCCGGGCGCGACGGGGCGCTGTGCGCCATGGAAGCGGTCGCCCATCTCGCCGGGGAGCCGCTCTCGGACCGGCCGGCCTGCGCGTCGCCCGTGATTTCCGCCTTCGTTCGCACGTGGAGCGACGGCCTGCCGCAGGCGGCGCGCGACGGCCGCATCCTCCCGCTGCTTCCCCGCCTCGTCGGGACGCGCGGTTCGGAACCCGTCGAGCGACGCCGGGCCGGGATGGTGGCCGACTGGCTCGTCCGCGTACATCTGCCGGCGTGGTTCCACCTCGCCAAGCTGAACGTCGAGGCCGACGTGCTGGCCGGCTTGCCCGAGATCCGCGATCTGGGGGATCTCGGCGGGCTGTGCGACGACCTCCGACGCGCCCGCAAGCAGGCGGCGATCGCCAACCTCACCCTGCGCCAGACCGGCCCCTCCGTGCGGGCGGCGGCCTGGGACGCCGCCCAGCGGGCGGCCTGGACGGCGATCCGCGACGACCTGGAAGCGGCCGGCGGCCCGATCCTCGCCGCCGCCTGGGACACCGCCTACGCGGCGGCCTACGCGGCGGCCCGCGCCTCCGGCAAGGCGCCCCTGGAGCCGACCCGGCGCGCGCTGGAGGACACCGCCCGGACGCTGCTCGAGCGCCTGATCGCGGCGGGCGAGGTCGGGTCCGACGGCGCCCTCGCCGCCGATCCGCGGCCATGAGCGGCGCCGCCGGCGAGCTGCCCGGGCCGGGGCTCGCGGGCGCCCGCTGCCTCGTGCTGGGCGGCGGCGGGTTCCTCGGGCTGAACCTGTGCAACCGCCTCGCGGCTGCGGGCGCAGAGGTCACGTGCTTCAGCCGCAGCCACCCGCAGGCCGAGGTCCTGGACCGGCGCGTCGCCCGAGTGTCCGGCCAGTTCTCCGACCGCCTCGCCCTCGCCAACGCGGTGGAGCGCCAGGACGTCGTCTTCCACCTGATCGCCGGCTCGATCCCCGAGAGCTCCAACCGCGACCCGTCGGCTGAGCTCTCGGCGGCGCCGATCGCCACGCTGCACCTCTTAGAGATCTGCCGCTCGGCCCGGATCGGGAAGCTCGTGTTCGCGTCCTCCGGGGGCGCGATCTACGGGATCCCGGCCGCCATCCCGATCCCCGAGCAAGCGCCGACCGACCCGATCTCGGCCTACGGCATCAGCAAGCTGATGATCGAGAAGTCGCTCCACCTCTACCGGCACCTTCACGGGATCGACTACCAGATCCTGCGGATCGCCAACCCGTACGGCCGCTTCCAGCTCGGCACCAAGCACCAGGGCCTGATCGGCAGCTACATCCACCGCGTCCTCACCGACCAGCCGCTGGAGGTTTGGGGGACCGGCGCGGTGGTGCGCGATTTCCTGCACATCGACGACGTGAGCGACGCCTTCCTGGGGGCCGTCGCCTATCGGGGGCCGCACAAGGTGCTGAACGTCGGCAGCGGCCGGGGCCTGAGCGTCAACGAGGTCATCGCCGAGTTGAAGGTGGCCTTCGGGCGGGACCACCTCCCCTGCGTGCACCGGCCGAGCCGCGCCGCCGACGTGCCGGCCAACGTGCTCGACACCGCGCTGATCCGGTCGGAACTCGGCTGGCAGCCCCGCGTCCCCCTGCAGGCGGGTCTCACCGGGACCATCACTTGGATGCGCGCCCACCTGGCCCGGTCGCGGGCGGCTGGCGTGCCCTCCGGCGCCGGCTGACCGGCCGGATGATCACGCCGCCCCGGAGCGGCCACGTTTGTCGGCGACAGCGCGCGGCATCGATCCGCGAGGAGACCCCATGTCCTTCCTGCACGATCTGCCGATCGCCGACCTGATCGCGCATTACGGCTACCTGGCGATCTTCGTCATCATCACCCTCGAGAGCGCCGGACTGCCCCTGCCCGGCGAGACGGTGCTGCTGACCTCGGCGGCCTACGCGGGCAGCACCGGCAACATCAACATCGCCGTCGTCGTGGCGATCGCCGCGACCGCCGCCATCCTGGGCGACAATGCCGGCTACTGGGTCGGCCGCCGCTGGGGCCTGCCCCTGCTCCTGCGCAAGGGCCACCTGATCGGGCTCGACCACGGCCGGCTCAAGCTCGGCCAGTACCTGTTCCGCCGGCATGGCGGGAAGATCGTGTTCTTCGGCCGCTTCACCGCGATGCTCCGGGCCTACGCGGCGGTCCTGGCCGGCGTGAACAAGCTCGACGCCCGCCGCTTCATGGCCTTCAACGCCCTCGGCGGCGTGGCCTGGGCCTCGATCATGGGGTTCGGCGCCTACCTGTGCGGCCGCTCGATCGAGAACGTGATGGGTCCCGTCGGCCTCGGGCTGCTGGCCTTCGTCCTGCTGGGCGCCGTCGCCCTGTGGCTGTTCATGCGCCGGCACGAGGCGCGCCTGATGGTCGCCGCCGAGGCCGAGATCCCGGGGCCGCTCGGCGGGGGGCTCGGCGAGGCGCGGGCCGAGCCTGTCCCGGGGCCTGTCCCGGCGCACGGCGGCGTGGACCCGGATAGCCGGGTCCAGGCGGAGTTCCAGAATCAGATCGCGGCGCTCCTGGCGGAGCGGGAGCGCGCGGCACCGCAGCCCACCGCGCGCGCGGCCGCCCAGACCCGGCGCGCGCCCTGGCCCCTGTGGTTCAAGATCCCCGTGCTGCTCGTCGCCGCCGGCGCCGGCATGGCGGTGATCTCCTGGCACGACGGCGTCACCGGCGGCTTCTACGGACGGCTCATCGGGCATGTCGGGATCCTCGGCATCGCCCTGATCGTCGTCGTCCCCGCCCTCCTCCTGCTGGTGGTCGGCCGGCGGCTCCCGCGTCTGGAGGACGAGGCCGACGCGGAGTCCGAGGAGGCCGTCGGGCTGGCGGCGTGACCGCCGCGCCGGGCGGTCCTCGCGCTCGGGCTGCAGGGTTGACCGGTCCGGGGGCCGATCGTACAGCCGGCCTCGACCCGACAGGGGCGCCCCGTCGCGCCGGCCTCCCGCCGGCGGCCGCGTGCCCGAGACCCGTCGGGCCCCGCGACTGAGACGGAGCCGACCTTGGGCGAGGACGTAGAGGCGCTGCGGGCGGAACTCGCCGAGACCCAGGCGCGGCTCAAGGAAGCGCAGGGCGAGCTGGCCCGGCTGGTGCGTCTCGCCGAGGCGGATCTCCAGCGCCGGCGTCCCGGCGAGCAGTCGAGCGTCGTCGCCTCGTCGGTGCGCCGCCCCGCCGCCAAGGAGGTCGCGGCCCGGATCGCCCGCTTTGCCCACCTCTATCGGGAAGCCGCCGAGGCCACCCCGGACCGCGCCCCGGTCGTGCCCGAGCAGACGATGCTCGCGTGGCTCGAGACATCCGGCCTGTTCGACCGACAGTTCTACCTCGCCTGCAACGACGACGTCGCCAATGCCGGGGCTGATCCGATGATGCACTACTACAATCACGGGTCGGAGGAGGCGCGCCTGCCCTCGACGCTGTGAGGCCGCTCGACGGCGCGGGCGCGCGGCGGGATGACCGGTCTCGAAAGTCTTCACTCGCCCCGTGATCGATCGTGACAAGTATAAAATCAGAAGAACGGCTGATAGACTTCGCGATCGTCTCTATCGGCCGCGTTGACCCTCCCCGTCCCATGATCTAGGGAGCGGCCGGACGGGGCGCGTGCGAGGGATCAGACCGATGCAGGACGGTGCAGGCGCGAGCGCGCCGGGCTCGACCGCGGCTCCGCCCGCGCTCGAGCCGTGGCAGGACGACTTCGCCACGATCTACGCCAGCGGCCTGTTCGACCATATCGGCTACGCGACGCGCTATCCCGATGTCGGCCTGACCGACCTGTCGCCCCTCGAGCACTACGTGAAGTACGGCGCCCGGCTCGGGCGCCGGCCCCGGGCCGACTTCACCGCGCCGCCGGACGAGACCTTCGACGGCAGCTTCGTCAATCCCTTCGCGGCCTGGATCCGGGGGCGCGCCGAGACCCAGCCCGCGCCAGCCTGGAACCGGCCGGTCGTCTCGGTCCTGTGCATCAGCTACAACCAGGCGGCCTTCATCCGGCAGACGCTGGAGAGCATCCTCGGCCAGGCCACGGATTTCCCCTTCGAGCTGCTGGTCGGCGACGACCGCTCCACGGACGGGACCGCCGAGATCATCGCCGAGTACGCCGCGCGCCACCCCAACCTCGTGGCGGTCCTGCGCAGCGAGAATCTCGGGCCGAACCGGAACTTCGCCGACCTCACGGCCCGTGCCCGCGGCGAGTTCGTGGCGATCTGCGAGGGCGACGATTACTGGACCGACCTGCGCAAGCTCCAGCGGCAGGTCGACTTCCTGCGGGCGCGCCCGGAATTCACCCTCTGCTTCCACCGGGTGCGCGTCGTCTACGAGGACATGCCGGGGGTCGACGAGCTGTACCCGAAGCAGTGCAGCCCGCAGCCGTCGCTGTCGGACCTCGTGGCGCACAACTTCGTCCAGACCAACAGCGTGCTCTACCGCTGGCGCTACCACGGCGAGGAGGCGTTCGTGTTCGACGAGGGCATCGCCCCCGGCGACTGGTACGTCCATCTGATGCATGCCGAGGTCGGGCGCGTCGGCTTCCTGCCGGAGGTGATGGCGGTCTACCGCAAGCACGCCGCCGGGATGTGGGCGACCTACGCCACCGAACTCGCCCGCCACAAGAAGCTCGGCAATTCCGAGATCGCGTTCTTCCGCAAGCTGCGCGGCCATTTCGGCGGCCGCTACGCGGCGGGCTACGAGGCCGCGCAGAAGTCGATCTTCCGGAGGCTGGCCGAGGCCTACCTCGACGAGGAGGACGTGCCGAGCCTCGGGCGCCTGATCGAGGCCAACCCCGACATCGCCCGGGACGCCTTGAGCGACATGGGCCTCGACGCGCCGGATGACCTTTCAGGAGAGCCGGAGGCCCTGCGCGCGTGGCTGCTGGAGCAGCTGACCGTCAGCGTCATCGTCACGGCCTACAACCACGCCGCCGATATCGGCCGCTGCCTCGACGCGGTGCTGGGCCAGCGCGGCCTGTTCCGGATGCAGGTCGTGATCGGCGACGACAAGTCCACCGACGGCACTGCCGCGATCGTCGAGCGCTACCGGGCACGCGACCCGGAGCGGATCTCGGTGCGGCCCCGGCCGCAGAACCTCGGCATGCTGCGCAACATGCAGGATTGCCTCGCCGCCTGCACGGGCCGGTACATCGCCTTCTGCGAGGCGGACGATTATTGGCTGTCGGACCGCAAGATCGCCATGCAGATGCGGATGCTGCGCAACGACCGCAAGCTGGACATGTGCTTCAACTGGGTGCTGCTCCACTACCCGGCGACCGGCTCCTACGTCCCGCACGACGAGCAGGGTCGCTATCCCACCGGCCCGATCAGCTTCCCGGTCCTGGCGAACTCGCCGCTCACCGCCAACTTCTCCTGCTGTTTCTACCGCGCCGAGGCCCTGCGCCGGGTGCCGGAGGCCTACTACGCGAACGCCTCGGCGGCCGACTGGCTGATGAACCTCTACGTCGCCGACAAGGGCCGGATCGCGTTCCTGCGGGAACTGCTCTCGGTCTACACGGTCCAGGAGAAGGGCCAGTGGTCGGGCCTGCCGGAGGACATCAAGAACGCCCGGATCGCCCAGTACCAGAAGGAGTTCGCCGGCATCTTCGGCGAGGGGCGCGGCTTCGAGAAGTACGAGGTCGGCTGCACGGTGGCCGAACTCGACGGCGAGCTGCCGGATTCCTTCGCCCGCGCGAACCTGGAGGCCCCCCAGGACCGGGTCTGGGCCGAGATCCGGGACGGGCAGGTGGTGCTGGCGGGCTGGGTCGTCTCGGCGAGCCGCGCCAAGGCGACGCTGATCGTGGAGGCCGACGGCGAGGTCCAGCGCATCCCCGCGGACGTCCACCGGCCGGATGTGATCGCGGCGGTGCTCGGCGACATGCCCACCACGATGGAGGAGGCCCGCTGCGGCTTCCGCTTCACCCTGCCTTACGCGCTCCACCTCGAGGTGCTGCTCTCCATCGAGGTCGAGCACGAGGTCGTGCCCTGGCTCTCGGTTATCTTCACCCACCGGGTCAAGCGGGCGGTCGAGCAGGGCTGATCGCGGGTTGGGCGTCGCGACACGCGGGGCCGCGCCTTTCGAGCCGGCCCTATCGCCGCCGACCGGCGAGGAGGTGTCGCACCCGGGCCAGCGGCGTGCGGGCGCGGGCCCGGTCCAGGGCCCCGCGGATCTCGGCGGCGAGCCGCGTCGCGACGATCTCGCGGGCGGGATCGTCGTAGTGGACGATGTCGTAGAAGGTCCCCTCTTCCCGGTCGCGGAAGATCCCGCTGAGGTCGAGGGCCGTGAAGGTGCGCCGGTACGGGCGCCGCGCCGCGAGCTGCGCGGTGAACGCCTCCAGCTTGGCGTATTGCCGGTCGAGATAGGCCAGGAACGCCCCCGAGGCGACGCCGCTTTCCACCTCGGTGAGGTGGCGCTTGCGCAGGATCGTCGGCTGCAGGACGCTGACGATCGGCACCCCGTGGTCGTGCGACAGCTTGGTCAGCCGGTGCGCCGCCAGTTCGTAATGGTGGACGATCGCGTCCTCCCAGCCGGGGCTCTGCCAGCCCACCTCGGCCCGCAGCCGCTTCAGCTCCTCGTAGATCAGCGTGATCAGCGCCTCGTAGGACAGGCCGTCCTCGCGGGCCCGCGGATCGTGCGTGTCGAAGAAGTGGTCGTAGAGCCGTTGGGTGATGAAGGCGTTGTAGGGGTGGCCCGGCCGGGGATCGTAGGTCCAGGGCTGGAACAGGTCGGTGCTGCCGCTCAGCACGAGGATCGCGTCGGGGCTATAGGTGACCAAGCGCGACCAGATCAGGTGCGTCATCTGCGTGAGGCAGCTCGACATCACCCCGAAATTGTAGACCTTCGCGCTCTCCAAGCCGTCGGCCCGCAGGATCCGCTCGATGCGGCCCGGCAGGGTGTTGGCGATGTCGCCGCCGTCGATCGTGGTCGAGTCGCCGACGACTAGGATCCGGGTCTCGCCCTCCGGCTTGCGCGCGCCGATCGGGACGGCGTTCAGGAAGCCGTCCGCGTCGAACGGGACGCCGTAATGGCTCGCCCCCGGCTTGCCGGCGAACTGGATGAACGGGCTCGGATAGCGCGTGTTCGAGTCGAGGTAGCCGAAATGGTGCAGGAACTTGCGCCGGCGCGCGGCGTCCGCACTCTCCGGCGGCGGCCAGATCGGCTCCAGATCCGGGACCGTCAGGACCGCCAGCGTCGCCGCCTCGAGCGCCGCGAGGCCGGCGACGTTGAGGCCGATCCCGTCATCGCTGTAGTCGGGCCGCAGCGCGCCCGCCCCCGTGGCCAGGACGGGATCGTAGTCGATGAAGTGGCCCCCGTATTCCTGCACGTGGTCGCGCAGCCACGCGTTGACCGCGCCGATCAGCGCGACCGGCCGCCCGGCCGCCCCGGGCGCGGCCGGATCGACCGGCAAGATCGAGCCGATCCAGGTCCGCACGTACAGGTCGCTGGTGTCCCGCAGCATCGCAGCGATATCGCCCACGATGCCGTCCAGCGTGGGCGAATGCGCGCCGTCGAGGATGTCGTCGCGGCCGCAGAGCAGGTGCAGGCCCTTGGCGCCGTAGAGGGCGATCTCCGAGCGGAGCCGGCGCGCCGTGTCCCGGACCGACTGGCCGGCGATGCCCCGGCCCACGGCCTGCGGTCCGGAGAACAGGGGCGGGTTCCGCGCCGTCCACCCGGCGGTCACCGAGTCGCCCAGGAACAGGATCGGCCCGAACGGGAACAGCGGCTTGTCCTGCATCGGCGTGCTCATGCCGTCGCGATCCGGGGCGGCTCAGCGCGCGGCGAAGACCTCGATCCCGTCGAGATGCAGGTGCTGCTCCTCGTCGAGATCGATCTTGAGGTAGCGGAACCGCGCGTTGTCGAACCGCAGGTGGAGGGGCAAGCCGGGATGGCAGTGGGCGTCCACGGCGTCGAAGACGAGGCTGTAGTCGTTGTCAGTCTCGCCCAGCCAGACCCGCATCAGCTGCGCCCGCTCGCTGAGCTGCCCCCAACGGTTGTAGATCCGGATCTCCGAGACCCGCTCGACCGCGCCGAGGTCGAGGACGAACCAGGGGTTCCGGTCGAGCCCGGTGTGGAAGAAGAACGACGGGTCGCCGGTGGTGCGCGCGCCGTAGGTGCCGGTCGTGCCCGACCAGGGCGAGGCAGAGCTCGCCGTCCAGGTCTTGCCCAGCGCGATATTCTCGGAGGGCCGCATCGCCACCAGCGTGTCCATCTCCAGCTCGTCGATCAGCGTCCGGATCTGCTTGGACGGCTGGCGCAGCGGCGGGATTTCCAGGTCGAGCTTGTAGATCAGGTTCGACAGGATGCTCTGGTCGAAGCGGTGGTCGATGAAGCCCTCGAGGTCCGGCAGGCCCATCTGGTTCGGGATGTCGGTGACGACCCGCGGATCACCGGCGTAGCGCAGCCACTCGGCCACGAGCCGGCGGGTGGCGGGGCTCACCATGAAGGCGATCCAGGAGGCCTGGATCTGGTCGGCGTCCCAGTAGCGCGCCGTGTCGCACTCCATCAGCACGAAGCAGTCGCGCTTGGTCCAGGCCCGCTGGGGCTTCCCGTGCAGCACGCCCACCGCGACCCGGTGCAGCGAGCCGTCGAGCCAGGTGAGCAGCGGCGCCACCGGCGGCAGCGGGTCGTCGCCGACCGCCTGCATGCCGGTGTCGCTGAAGACGACGAAGTCGCCGTCGCGGCGCTTCTCCAGCGCCTCGGCGATGACGTAGGGCTTCCAAGCCCAGTTGCCGGCCCCCCGGGACCGGTCGAGGATCTCGCGGTGCTCCCGGTAGAACGGCGTCTCGCGCAGCCGGTCAGGGGACCAGCTCTCGATCGTGTCGAAATCGCCCGTGGCGGCGGCCGAGGCCACCAGTCGGCGCTGGCTCTCGACGTAGTGGTACTTGGCGGCGAAGCTGACCAAGGTGGTGTGGCGCGGCCGGAACCGGCGCCGCAGCCGCATCAGCACCTCGGCCCGGTGCATGTCGAAGGCGTTGACCTGCAGGGCCTCGGGGGATGGGTCAGCGCTGGCCAAGTCTGTCCTCCGGCGGTGGCTCGAGGGCTTGTCACCGGTTTTGCCGGCTTCGGCAAGGCGGCCGCGGCGGGGCCGGGCTCAGGCGTCGTCGAAGGCGAGGTTCTCGGCCGGATAGGCGAGCATCAGCGCGCGGCGCTCGGGCGAGTTGTCCCACTCGCCGACCTTCGTGTAGCCGCCGGCGACGTCCAGCACCTCCACGACCCGCCCGATGGTCGGGATGCTCTTGAAATGCTGCGGCCAGCCTGAGGCGAAGTAGAAGACCTGCTCGACGTGCTCGGAGAGCTGGCAGACCCCCGGCCCGAACGTGCCGAGCCCGAAGACGAGGTAGCGCCCGTTCATGAGCGCCGCGACGTCGTCGATCAGGGAGCCGCTCTGGGTCTTCAGCGGCACGCCGATCTCGGCGATCCACGCTTCCAGCACCGGGATCACCGGGTTGAGCCGGTTCTCGAACACCATCTTGATCCGGGCGATGCGGCCCTCCGCCAGGAGCCGCCGGATCACCATCTGGTAGAAGGCGAGCGGCGGCTGCGGGTAGGTCGGCGCCACCCAGGTGCTGAAGATGTCCCCCGAGCGGATGTGGATCAGCAACTCGTCGTCGGGCTTGGCGGGGATCTCGACCGGCAGCCGGTTGAACAGCGGCCGGATGCAGGTCCGCACGATGTCCCGGGTCTCGTCGGGGCCGAGGGTGCCGGCGAGCTGCTGGATCCCGAGGTCGAAGTACATCCCCGACAGGAAGGCGCCCGCCTCCGGCAGCGGCTCCGAGCCGGGGATGAAGGTGAGGCCGCCGCAGGTCAGCGGGCCTGTCAGGCCGATCACCTCGCTCCGGTCGGGGGCCGGGAGTTTGATGTATTTCAGGTTCAGGTTGCGGGCGATGCCGATCGCGAGCAGCAGCTGGATCAGGCAGTTGCCGAAGGCACCGCACTCGTAGAGCGCGAGCCCGACCAGTGCGCGGGAGCGCGGCCGCTCGGCGCTGACGAGGCGGTAGGAGACGTAAGCGTTCGCGCCGGGCCGCTCGTCGGCCATGTCGAAGGGCACGTCGAGCACGCGCCGCAGGGCGATGAGGTCGAAATCCGCCCAGTCGCACAGCACCCGCACTGCAGGCGGCTCGCCTCCGGCGGGCTCGTCCGGGATGACGCGGACGTGGCGTGCCCAGGCACCCTCCCCGGGCACCAGCACCAGGGCCTCGGCCCCGCCCCGGGCCGCGTCGAGGTCGGCCGCGCGCCAGGCCTGCCCGTCGTCGGAGAGGGCGAGGCGCGGCGGCGCCGCGCAGGCCGCCGCGAGCTCGACCCGGCGGACCGGGCAGCGGAAGCCGAGATCGACCTGGAAGCTCGGGGGGCCCGCCGGGCGGTCGGTCTCGCCGGCCGCGGGTGCCGCGCCGAGCCAGGGCCGGCCGAACGCCGCATCGATCAGGTCGCCGTTCATCGCGTCTCGCGCTGCGCAGGGAGCGGTCCGGGGCCCGCGCCCCGAGCCCCTCTCTTCGCCGGCCGAGCCCACTCTGTCGAGGCGGACGCGTGTCCCGTGACCCCGTCGCAGGGCGACGGGGCGTGCCCGTCGGCTAGCCGTCGAGTCCGAGCATCAGCCCGAGATTCTGCACAGCCGCCCCGGAGGCGCCCTTGCCGAGATTGTCGAGGCGCGCCACCAGCACCGCCTGCCCGTGCTCGGCCGAGCCGAACACGCGCAGCTCCAGCCGGTCGGTGTCGTTGAGATCCTCCGGCTCGATCTTCTCGCGGTGCGCGCCGGTTCCGGCGCCCGGTACCACCTCCACCAGCCTCTGCCCGGCGTACCAGTCGCGCAGGGCCGCCTCGAGGTCGGAGGCCGTGGGCCGGCCCGGCAGCGTCTCAAGGTGGAGCGGCACGCTCACCAGCATGCCCTGCCGAAAGTTGCCCACCGACGGCACGAAGATCGGCCGCCGGGTGAGCCCGCTGTAGCGCTGCAATTCCGGCAGGTGCTTGTGGGCGAAGCCGAGGCCGTAGAGCTGGAACGGCGGCGCCGTGCCCTGCTCGTAGGCCTCGATCATGCTCTTGCCGCCGCCGCTGTAGCCGCTGACCGCGTTCACGCTGATCGGGTGGTCGGCCGGGATCAGGCCGCCCTCCACCAGCGGGCGCAGGAGCGCGACGCCGCCGGTCGGGTAGCAGCCCGGATTGGCGACACGCCGGGCGCGGGCCACAGCCGCGCCCTGCTCCCGGGTCAGCTCCGGGAAGCCGTAGGTCCAGCCCTCCGCGACCCGGTGGGCCGTGCTGGCGTCGAGGACGCGCGGGCCGCCGCCGGGCAGGCTGTCGGCCAGTGCCACGGTCTCCTTGGCGGCCTCGTCCGGCAGGCAGAGAACGACGAGGTTGACCTCGGCGAGCAGCGCGCGCTTTGCCGCCGGATCCTTGCGATGCTCCGGCGCGATGCTGCGCAGGGCGACCCGCCCGTCGCGCTCCAGGCGCTCGCGGATGCCGAGACCGGTTGTGCCGGCCTCGCCGTCGATGAACACGGTGGGCTTCGTCGCGCCTGCGCCAGACATCGCTCGTCTCGCTCTCTCGAAAAAAGCCTTGCCGCCCGAGTCGGGCACCGCGGCGGGGAATCAGGTGCGCGCGGTGCGACAGCCTGTCAACGACCGTGCCGCGGCCTGAAAACGCGAAAGGGCGGCTCCCGCAGGAACCGCCCTCTCCGTGACACCGGCGTGACCGGGTATCAGCGCTTCGAGAACTGGAAGCTGCGGCGGGCCTTCTTGCGGCCGTACTTCTTGCGCTCGACGACGCGGGCGTCGCGGGTGAGGAAGCCCTCACGCTTGAGCGGGGCGCGCAGCTCCGGCTCGTAGTAGGTCAGGGCCTTCGACAGACCGTGGCGCACCGCGCCGGCCTGGCCGGAGAGGCCACCGCCCGCCACCGTGACGGTGATGTCGTACTGATCGACGCGGCCGGCGATCTCCAGCGGCTGGCGCAGGATCATGCGCAGCACCGGGCGGGCGAAGTAGGTCTCCACCGGGCGCTTGTTGATCGTGACCGTGCCGTTGCCGGGCTTGATCCAGACGCGGGCGACCGCGTCCTTGCGCTTGCCGGTGGCGTAGGCGCGGCCCTGCGCGTCCAGCTTCTGGACGTGGACGGGGGCCTCGTTGGCGGGGTCGACCGCGCCGGTGTTCGACCGGTTGAGGTCGGCGAGGGACTGCAGGGTCGCCATGATCAAGCGCTCACGTTCTTGCGGTTGAGGGCGCCGACGTCGAGCGCCTGCGGCTGCTGGGCCTCATGCGGGTGCTCGGTGCCCTTGTAGACGCGGAGATTGCCGAGGATCTGGCGGAAGAGCGGGCCGCGCGGCAGCATGCGCTCCACGGCCTTCTCCACCACGCGCTCGGGGAACCGGCCCTCGAGGATGAACTTGGCAGTCCGCTCCTTGATGCCGCCCGGATAGCCGGTGTGGTAGTAGTAGCGCTTCTGGACGTACTTGCGGCCGGTGAACTTCACCTTGTCCGCGTTGACGACGATGACGTTGTCGCCGCAATCGACGTGGGGCGTGTAGGCGGCCTTGTGCTTGCCGCGCAGGCGCATCGCCACGATCGACGCGAGGCGGCCGACGACGAGGCCCTCCGCGTCGATCACGATCCACTTCTTGTCGACCTCGGCGGGCTTCAGCGAGGTGGTCTTCATAGCCAAATCCCAGGGGTTCCGACGGACCGGACCCCGACGCGTCGGGATCCGCGGACATCGGGGTGCCGAAAAACGAGCCGCCGCGTGGGGCACACGCGGCGGCGGTGCCGGGTGCATAGACGGCCGCGGATGCCGGGTCAACAGAGAAATGCAGGATCCCAGAAAAGCTATTTCGTTCAGTATGTTGATGATTGCGGTATCAGAATACCGCTAGCCGTCGGAGCGCCGGCCGCGCTCCGCGATGGTCAGCTTCTGGACGCCCTTGGCCGCCAGCACCGGTTTCCGAGCGCTGAGGATCCGGGAATTCACGCCGGTCCAACCGATCTCGCCGGAGAGCCGGCCGTACTCGATCTTGGGGCAGCGGTTCATGATCACTGTCAGGCCGCGCGCCTCGGCCCGGGCGGCGGCCGCGTCGTCGCGCACGCCGAGCTGCATCCAGATCATCTTCGGCGGCGGCATCAGCGCCAGCGCCTCGTCGACCAGCGGCCCGGCGGCGGCGGAGTTGCGGAAGATCTCGACCATGTCGATCGGCTGGTCGCCCAGCCCGGCCTGGACCTCGGCGAGGGAGGCGGCCACCCGGCGCCCGAGCAGATCCTGGCCGGCGAGGCCGGGATTGACCGGCGTCACCGCGTAGCCCCGGTCGAGCAGGTATTTCAGGACGATCCAGCTCGGGCGCGCCGGGTTCGCCGAGGCGCCCACCAGCGCGATCGTGCGCGTGCCGTTCAGGATCGTGCGGATCTGCGCGTCGGGGTAGCGGGCGTGCCGCTCCGCGAGCGCTGCCGCGTCGCTGGTCGCGGGTGGCCGGTTCTCGTGGCCCGTCTCGGCCCCCTTCTCGTCCATGGCTTGTTCCCTCGTCGTCCCGATGATCGCGGGTCGTGTGGCGTTTCTCGCCGCGCCTCTCGCCGCGTCTCCTGCCGCTTTATGGCCCGGCGTCTCGCCGCTGTCCCGGCGTCGGCGCGGCCGCCGTCACAGCCGCCAGACCTCGTAGCCCAGCCGCGCGAACGGCGCCTTCTCGAAGAGCGCCTTCACGTCCACGATCAGGCCGCCGGGCTTCACCCGGGCGGCGATCGCCTCAGGACCGAGCCGGGCGTAGTCGCGGTGCGGGACCGCGATCACCGCGGCGTCCGCGGCGTCGGGTAGGTCGGCCCAGTCGACGAGGTCGATGCCGTACTCGGCCCGGGCCTCCGCCGCGCCGGCGCGGGGATCGTGGACCGACACGGCGCAGCCGAATTCCTCGAGTTCCCGCACGAGGTCGGCGACCTTCGAGTTGCGCAGGTCCGCGCAGTTTTCCTTGAATGTCAGGCCGAGGACGATCACCCGCGGCCGCCCGGTCCCGCCGCGCCGGACGATCCGCTTCACCGTGCTGCGGGCGACATGGGCCGCCATGCTGTCGTTGATCCGCCGCCCGGCCAGGATCACTTGCGGGTGGTAGCCGATCATCGCGGCCTTGTGGGTCAGGTAATAGGGGTCGACGCCGATGCAGTGGCCGCCGACCAGCCCGGGGCGGAACGGCAGGAAGTTCCACTTGGTCCCCGCCGCCGCGAGGACCTCCTGCGTATCGAGGTCGAGCTTGTCGAAGATCAGCGACAGCTCGTTCATGAGCGCGATGTTCAGGTCGCGCTGGGTGTTCTCGATGACCTTGGCGGCCTCGGCCACCCGGATGGACGAGGCGGCGTGGAGCCCCGCCTCAATGATCGACCCGTAGAGGGCCTTGAGCCGCTCCAGGGTCTCGGGCGTGTCGCCGGCGACGATCTTCACCACCCGGGCGAGGCTGTGCTCCCGGTCGCCCGGGTTGATCCGCTCGGGCGAGTAGCCGACGAAGAAATCCGTCTTCCAGCGCAGGCCCGAGGCCCGCTCCAGGACCGGGATGCAGACCTCTTCGGTGGCCCCCGGATAGACGGTGGACTCGAACACCACGGTCGCGCCCGGCCGCATGTGCCGGCCGACGAGGTCTGAGGCCCGGATCAGCAGGTCGAAATCGGGGCACTGGGCCGCGTCCACCGGGGTCGGGACCGTGACGACGATCACGTCCGCCGCGCCCAGCGCGGTCGGGTCGTCGGTAATTGCGAGGTGCGCGGCGGCCCGGAACGCCTCCGCGTCGATCTCCCCGGCCGGGTCGTGCCCGGCCCGGTAGGCCGCCACCTTGTCGGCGGCGCGCTCGTAGCCGATCGTGACCCGTCCCCGGCCGAACGCCAGGGCGAGCGGGAGCCCGACATAGCCCAGGCCGACGATCGCCACGCTCACCGCCGAGCGGTCTGCCGGGTCTTCCCCTGAGCCGTCTGCCGCCCCGTCAGCCACGCCGGATCCCTCTGCGGGCTCGGAGGGCGCCGATGACGATCCGGCCGCCGGGCGCGTATAGGGGCGGTCCGCGCCGGCGTCGACTCGCCTCGGCCCGGGCGGAGCGCGGTCCGGGACCGCTTACGGGGCGAGACCATGGGGGGTGAGGATGCCCGATCTCCGCTGGACCGAGGGGCCGGTCCACTGCACCGACCTCGTCGACGGGACCGGCAAGGTCTTCGGCTACGTCGGCCCCTGCGCCGCGGGCACGCGCGGCTACGTCGTCCAGTCCGGGTCGGAATGGCCGCCGCGCCCGGCCGCCTTCGCCGATCACCCCGCGGCCGCGGCGGCCCGCGCCTGGGTCGAGGCCGCGGTGTCGGCGCGCGCCTTCCGGCCCGTCCGCATCCTCCGGGAGGACGGCGCGCCGGAGGCCTGATCGTCCGGCGCGGTTCAGGAACTCGTCAGGTTCGCTCGGCTTTGTTGTGGCGTGGAGTGGAGGCGCCCGATGGCCGAAATCTGCATCACGGAAGACCAGAACGGGCGGTGGACCGTCTACACCGCAGGACTGGTGGTGACCGATCTGACGCGCGAGGCCGCCGAGGCCTTCGCGGCGAGCTACCGCCGCGTCACGGCCGGCTGAGCGACGGGCCTTTCCGGCCCGCGGGTTGGCCTCCCGGAGCGCCGGCGCGTTCGGGCTCCGGTGCGCGTCGTGCTATGAGGTCCGCCGAGCCCCGATCGCCCAGTCGCGGGCAATGAGGTCGATCATCATGCGCCTGTTCATGCTCGCCGCCGCCCTGCTGGCGCTGCCCGCTCCCGCCTCGGCGCTGTGCCGCTGCACGTGCGTCCGGGGCGAGATGAGGGCGATCTGCCAGGAGACCGACCTTACGGTCCCGATCTGCCAGGGGATCTGCGAGACCACCATCCGGCCGGAGCGGGTGATCGTTCCGCTGGCCGGCGGCCGTCAGGCCTTCGAGCCGGCCCAGTCGACGAACCCCTCGCCCGGTGGCCTCGCGACGCAGGATCCCAACCTGGACACCAATCCGAACGGCACCGTGCTCGGCACCCCGAGCCAGCTCTCCGGCAGCGTCGGGTCGAGCCTGTCCTTAGGCAGTGGCCGCTGAGCCACGAAAGAGCCCCGCGCGGCGGGTGCCGGCGGGGCTGAAGGTTGAGGACGCCCGGTGCGTTACGCCGAGCGACTGCGCCTAGAGTAGCATCATCCTGCGTGATGTGAAGCTCTCGCGAAGAGAAACCAAGACTATTTTTACCGGCCGCTCTCGAAGAAACGAGAGATCCCCCGCTCGGCCGGGCCGGGCGGGGTCGATCGCAGCGGACGCGCAACATGAGACCGCGCGTATAATTGGTCCGAGACCTGTCCGACTTAGGACTGGGTCTTCAGATAGGCGATGAGGTCGTTGATCTTCTTGTCGTCCGCGATGCCCTGGAAGATCATCTTGTTGCCAGGCACCTTCGTCTTCGGGTTCTTCAGCCACTCGTGCAGGTTGGCCTCGTCCCAGGTGATGCCGGAGTTCTTCAGGGCGGCGGAGTAGTTGTAGCCCTCGTAGGTGCCAGCCTTGCGGCCGACGACGCCCTTCAGGTCCGGACCCACGCCATTCTTCTGGAAATTGTGGCACGCCTTGCAGGGGGCGAACGCCTTCTCGCCGGCCGCGGCGTCGCCGGCGTCCTGGGCCTGCGCGGCGAGAGGCATGACAACGGCGAGAACTGCGCCGATTGTGAGCATACGCATGTATTAACCCCAATCCAGAAGATAAGCTTCGCGTTTCTGGCAGAAAAAACGCGCGATGCAAGCGAAAAAATCTGAGCTCGAGCGCAGATTATATTGTGCGCTGCCTCACATCATCTCGGAGCCCGTGCCGGCCGCGATGGCAGATCTTCGGCGATCGGTCGCTGTCCGGTGGCGAGTCGAGGCCCGTGCACGGCTCGTCACGCCCGCGGTGGGGCACAGAGTTGTCGGAGCCGGCGAACCTGAGAATTCTTCCAAGTTTGGCATGTCGGGATGTTGACGTGCGCCGAGGCGCGATAATCCATCCCGCGTCGGAAAATTTCTCGCGCTGTCGAGGCCGAGGGCGCACGAGAAAGGGCCCACCGCGGCGAGGCATGCAAGGAGGACGATGGGCGCGCTCGGTTCTAGGGTTTGGACTCGATCAGCACCAGAAGGCGATGACGGCGGCCAGAGCGAGGGCCGAGGCGTAGTTGCGTGCGAGCTTGTCGTAGCGGGTGGC
>NZ_FOMM01000038.1:0-44157 GCF_900112625.1 Methylobacterium sp. 13MFTsu3.1M2 | reverse complement strand
CGTCGCCGTAGCTCTGGCCCGACAGGCTCGCCAGGCCGCCCGGCAGCGTCGCCGGGCCGGCCGCGTAGAGCGGGTCGAACACCCGCGCCCGCGCCGCGTCCGGCCGCGTGCCGGCGGCCGGGCGGGCGAGGTCGAGGGCCGCGCCCACGGCCCGGGCGTTGCCGGTCTGGGCGAGGCCGAGGCCGGCGAGGTTGCCGTAGGCGGCCGGCGTGACCACGAGGTCGAGGCCGGTGGCGGCGTAGAGCGCGTCGAGGCGCGTGCCCGCCGGCAGGCCCGCCGCCGGCTGGGCGAGCCCGCTGAACGAGCCCGACAGCCCGGCCTGCGCGGTCAGCACGCCGAAGCGCTGGCCGAGCGCGGGGGTGAAGCTGTTTGTGGCGTTGCCGGTGATGCCGCGCAGTTCCGGCACCAGGGTGCCGTTGGCCGAGACCGTGCCGGTCGGGCCGAGCGCCAGCAGGCGGGCGTAGCTGCCCGCGCCGGTGCCGGTGCCCGGTCCGTCGATGTCGAGGCCGAGGCTGCTGCCGGGGGCGAACGCCACCGGGCCGAGCACGGTGAGCGTGCCGGGGGAGTTGCCCGGCCGCAGGGCGCCCGCGACCGTGACCGGGGCCGCGACGGTGCCGATGCCGCGCAGGGTGCCATTGGCCGCGACCGTGACCGGCGAGGTCCAGAGGCCGTTGAGGGAGAGCGTGCCGGCCTGGATTGTGGTCGGGCCGGAGAAGAGGCCGGGGCCGGTGAGCGTGAGCGTGCCGGGGCCGGCCTTGGTCAGGCTGGTCGGGCTGGCGGTCTCCAGGATGGCGCCGGCGTAGGTGGAGGCGGCCGCACTGGCGACCGTGAGGGCGCCGTTGCCCAGGACGGCGGAGGCCGGGCCGGCGAGGTCGGTGAGCGTGAGGGCGGTGCCGCCGAGGTCGAGGGCGCCGGTGTTGGTCAGGCCGGTGAGCCCGGCGAGCGGGCCGGTGATCTGCACGAGGCCGGTGTTGGTGAGCGTGCCGTTGAACTGCCCGGACAGGCGGGCGATGCCGGTGTTGGTCAGGTCGGCGGTGAGGGTGCCGTCGCTGGCGACGAGGCCGGCGTTGCTGAGGCCGCCGGAGGCGGAGAGGCTGGCGCTCTGGGCGACGGCGACGAGGCCGGCATTGGCGAGGGGGCCGGCGAGGCTGTAGCTGCCGCCCGTGGTGACGGCGAGCGTCGCGCCGGCGGCGTTGGCGAAGGGGCCGGTGCCGGCCACGGATCCGGCGACGGCGAGCAGGCCGGCATTGTTGGCGATGGGCCCGTCGATGCGGCCGGCGCTGGCAAGCACGGTGCCGGCATTGGTCAGGCCGCCGCTGATCGTGCCGCTGGTGGCGAGGAGGCCGGTGTTGGCGACGCCGCCGCCGATGGTGCCGGCGTTGCTCAGGATGCCGCTGCTGATGACGCCGCCGGCGATCGTGCCGGTGTTGAGGGCGGTGCCGGTGTTGGTCAGTCCGCCCGCGAGGGTGCCGGCGTTGACCAGGCTGCCGCTGTTGGTCGCGCCGCCGCCGATGGCGCCGGTGTTGAGGGCCAGACCGGCATTGGCCAGCCCGCCCGCGACGGTGCCGGTGTTGAGGGCCAGACCGGCATTGGCGAGGCCGCCCGTGATGGTGCCGCTGTTGGCGAGGACGCCGAAGTTGCCGACGTTGCCGGAGACGAGGCCGGCATTGAGGAAGCTCGCCGCCGAGCCGACGAGAACGGGCGCGGTGAGGCTGCCGGTGGCGGTCAGGGCCAGGGTGCCGGTGCCGACCAGGGCGCCGCCCGTGAACGTGTTGGCGGCCGAGAGCACGGCGGTGCCGGGGCCGGTCTTGACGAGCACGCCCGGCTGGCTGCCGTCGGCGATCGGCCCCGCGAAGGTGGCGGTGCCGAGGTCGATCTGCAGGGTGCCGGGGCCGGAGAGCGTGAGCGGGCGGGCGGTGGCGAAGCCGTCGGCCAGAACCTCGAGGGTGCCGCCGCCGAGGGTCAGGCCGGTGCCGGCGGCGCCGAGATTGGCGTCGCGGGAGACGGCCAGGGTACCGCCGAGGACGGCGGTGCCGCCGGCATAGGTGTTGGTACCGGCGAGTTCGAGTGTGCCGAAACCAACCTTGATCAGACCGCCGACGCCCGAGATGTCGTTGGCGAAGCGGCCGTAATAGGCTTGGCCATTGTAGGTGGTGTTGACCGTCCAAGTGGAGGTGAACTGACCCGGGCCGTCGATGGCCTTGCCGAGGTTGAGCAGGCCCCAGCCGTAGATGGCGTTCGGGGCGTTGGCGGGCCCGTCACCGAGATGGGTGGCGGTTGTGAACATGGTCTGGGCGATCTGCGGCGCCGTCAGGAACGGGAACGCCTGACGCAATACGGCCGCAGCACCGGCCACGTGCGGCGCGGCCATTGAGGTGCCTTGCAGAGGCCCATAGTTTGAACCATTAAGAATTTTATTGTTGTTGGCGTCGAAGCCGCTGTAGCCCTGTCCGACCTGCACAGTTGAATAGATGTCGACGCCCGGTGCCGCGATGCACCACGCTGCCGTAACACCGCACCAGTTGCTGAAATTGGCGATCTTCTTGTTTTCGTTGACTGCGACTATTGAAACGATAAAGCCGTCGAGTTTAGAAAAATCGATTTTGCTTTGGTCGACGGGGCCGGTCGGCGCATAGTCGGGGCTGGGATCGCCATTAGGGTCAGTCCCGTAGGTGGTATAAATTTGGTAGAGACCGCTATTCGCATTCGCTGGCTTGATGAATGGATAGAATGCGGCGCCGCTTGGGTTTTGAGTTACATCGGGTTGACTTCTTCGATCGTTGCCTGCGGCAAAGACCATGAGCATGTCTGACTGTGCGGCCCTAAGGAGCGCACTGGCCTCTCTTTCATCTGATATCTCGAATTCTTGAATTGACATTCTTCTATAGTTGGGATTCAAAAATCCATCGACAATCGGAGAAGAGGTCGTCGGTCCATAGCTGCCATTCAAGACCCGGGCGCCGCTTTGAGTTGCTGCCTCCACTGCAGAGATTGTATTGCGTAAATTGAATAACGCCAATATCTTGCTGTCGAAACCGACCCCCATCATCCCGACGCCATCACGGGCAGCCGCAACTGTACCAGCCACATGGGTTCCATGACTGGATGCAGTGTCCGTATCGAATATAAGGGTTTGATTTAGTCCGGGAATAAAATTTCTTGATCGCTGAGAGATCCGTCCTCGGAATTCTGGATTCGTGGGGTCGATCCCGGAGTCAATCACGGCAACCAATACGCCTAGACCGGTGAAGCCTCGGGCGTAAGCGGTGGCGGCATTAATCGCAGACAAGCCCCAGTCGGCTCTGTACTCGGGCGTGTCGAACTGCGCCGCGGTCAGGGGAACGCCAAAAGCATCGAACGTCGAAGGCGAGCGCGCCGGCACGGTCTGCCCAACCACAGGTCCGAGAGCCAGGGTGAGCGTAGCGAGCGAGCTGCCGACCAGCAATCCCATCCGCACGGGGCCGCGTCGCCGCGTTCCAGCGCCCGTGCGCCTGCTCGGATCACAGGATCCGGTCACACGCTCTACATCGCTATACTGTTGGACCACCGGACTGACCCCCGTCATGCCTGTCGCAAACTGTGTACGGGGGGGTAGGAAATGCGGCTTTAACGAACTATCACATTGCGGCCACACTCGGCGCCGCGCGCGACAGTCTGAAACGGCAATCCCCCTTTCTGGGACGGAAGGAACCATTCCGCGGCTCGCGTGTCATGGTGGTCCGACGCTGCCGCGCGCGGCGCCCCGATCCGGCGGCCCCCGCGTCGAATCGCACGCCGCCCGGGCAAACGACAGTGTACAGCCGCTCGGGTCGGCGGGAGACAGGAAGACTGTCCGGGTGGGCGCGGCTAACGTGCGGGACGACCGGACCGCGTTGCCACGCGTCACCTTGGGGCAGGCCCTCGTTCTTCATCGGTCGCGCGAACAGCAGGTGTCAGGCTCTACGTATGTCTTCCGAGGAGAGAAACCAGGACCCGGACGCGGCGCCGGCCGGGGGCGAGGCTCCGGGCGGCGAGGTCGCCTGCCTGCGGTTCGAGCCGCCCGGGGATCCCGCGGCGTTGGGGCGGGCGTGGCAGGACCATCTCGCGCCCATCTTCGACGTGAGCTTCCGCCCGGAGACCGACCTGACCGTCCCGATCGCGATGCGCAGCTACCATCTCGGCGACCTACTGGTCGGCGACGTGGTGGCGCCGGCCCACACCCTCGTGCGGACGCGGGAGATGATCGGCCAGCAAGGCCTCGACCACATCCTGCTGCAATTCTACCGGCGGGGGCAGAGCCGCGTGGAGACCGATCAGGGCACCGGCCCCGTGAACGAGGTGCAGTGCATCGTCTTCGACCTCGCCCAGCCCGTGCGCATCGTGGCGGGCGCGGTCGACGCCACGAACGTCGTGATCCCCCGCGCCCTGCTGGAGAAGCAGGGCTGCCACCCCGACGCCCTGCACGGGCGCCCCCTCGACCACGACGGCGACCCGTTCGGGCGCCTGGTCCATAATTTCGTCGCCAACGTCGTCGCCTGCGGCGACCTCCTCGACCGCCGCGAGGCCCTGGCGGCCTCGGCGGCGATCACCCAGCTCTGCGCCAGCTGGCTGCGCGGGCAGGAGGAGGGGCGCCCCTCCCAGCACCAGGACATCCGGATCCGGGTCCGCCGCCTCGTCGAGGCGGAACTCGGCAACCCGAAGCTAACGCCCGCCCTGATCGCGACCCGGCTCGGCCTGTCGCGCTCGACCCTGTACCGGCTGTTCGCCCCCAACGGCATCGTGGCGTATATCCGCGACCGCCGCCTCATGGCGGCGATGCGGATGCTCGTGCGCGACGATGCCCCCAAACCCCTGCGCATCTCGCAGGTCGCCTTCGCGGTCGGCTTCTCGGACGAGCGGACCTTCCGGCGGGCGTTCAAGCGCCGGTTCGGCTTCATCCCGAGCGACGCGTCCCAGCGCCTGGAGACCGGCCCCGAACCCGCGCCCGGCGCCGTCCTGCGCAACTGGATCGAGAGCCTCTGACGTGCCGCGCCGGTCCGCCGGCCGGCGGCGCGCCGGCGCCGCGGGCGTCCTGTCCCTCTGCCTGTGCCTCTCCCTGTGCTGCGCGGCCGCCGCGTCGCTCGCCCCGGGCCCCGTCCAGGCCGAAACCCGGGAGGCGGCGCCCGCCCTCCGCACCGGCGAGCCCGAGACGTGGCGGGTCGCGACCCATCCGGTGCCGCCCCTGGTCATGGACGAGGACGGCCGGCTGCGCGGGTTCAGCATCGATCTCTGGAACGCCCTCGCGCGGGATCTCGGCGTCCGGACGGCCTACCTGCGCGTCGACGACCTGCCGGCGCTGTTCGCGGCGGTCTCGGACGGGCGCGCGGACCTGGCCATCGCGGCGGTGTCGATCACCGCGGAGCGCGAGCGGCGTTTCGACTTCTCCGTCACGATGCTGGAGACCGGCCTGCGCATCGCCGTCCGGGCGGAGCCGGACGCGACCGGCTCGGCCACCGCGCGGGCTCTCCGGGCGCTCCTGAGCGACGCCGCCTTCCTGCAGGTCCTGCTGGGGCTCGCCGCCCTGATCCTGGCGGTGGCGGCCCTGGTCTGGTGGCTCGAGCGGCGCCACCCCGGCGGCATGGCGGCGCGCTCGGGACCGGCGCGCGGCTTCGCCCACGTCGTCTGGTGGGCCCTGAGCAGCCTCGCCGCGCAGGCGGAGGAGATGCCGCGCAGCCCGCTGGCGCGGGCCGTCACGGTGCTCTGGCTGTTCACCTGCATCGCCCTGGTGGCGTGGTTCACCGCGGGCCTGACCAGCACGGCGACCGTGGAGCGCCTGCGCGGCGCGATCAACGGCCCGCAGGACCTGCCGGGCAAGCGGGTGGGCACGGTCGCCAACACCACCTCGGTCGCCTACCTGGCGGACCATTTCGCCACGCCGGTGGGCTTCGCGACCCTGGAGGAGGCCTGCGCGGCGCTCCAGGCCGGCACGGTCGCGGCAGTGGTCTACGATGCCCCCGCGCTCAGCTACTACGCGACCCGGCCCGGCCACGAGGCCCTGCGCCTGGTCGGCACCGCGTTCAACCGGCAATCCTACGGCATCCTGTTCCCGGCCAACGACCCCCGGCGCAAGCGCGTCAACCAGGCCCTGCTGGGCCTGCGCGAGGACGGCCGCTACGACGAGATCTACGGTCGCTGGTTCGGCTCCGAGAGCGGCGAGTCCCAGGGGCGCTGATCAAGGTCGCTGATCAGGGCCGCCGAGGCGCGCCGCGATAGGCCTCGGCCGGGTGGCGCGCGGGCAGCCGGTCCCCCTGGCCGAACAGCTTCGCCCGCAGCGAGCCCTCGGCGTAGGCGGTCTTGTAGAGGCCGCGGTCCTGCAGTTCCGGGATCACGAGGTCGATGAAGTCGGAGAAACTCTCCGGCACGACGATCCGGCTGAGGTTGAACCCGTCGACCTCGCCCTCCGTGATCCAGGCCTGGAGTTCGTCGGCGATCGTCACGGCGTCGCCGGTGAGGACCGCGTAGCGGCCGCCGAGCTGCAATTCGGCGAGGAGGTCGCGCTTCGTCAGCCCGCGCCTGGCCGCCGCCGCGGTGGCCGACTGGATGGCGTTGCCCGGCGCGTAGGGGATCGGCTCGTCGAGGCCGTAGCGGGCGAAGTCGATCCCCGTGGAGGCGGAGAAATGCGCGAGCCCCGCCTCCGGGCTCGCGTAGGACAGGTACTCGTCCCGCTTGGCCTCGGCCTCCGCCCGGGTCCGACCGGGGATCACCGCGAGGCCGACGAACACCTTCACGTCGTCGGGTTCCCGGCCGGCCGCGACCGCCTCGGCCCGGATGGCGCGGACGGATTCGCGGGCGGTGGCCGGGTCGCGGGCCGAGATGAACACGCACTCGGCGTGGCGGCCCGCGAAGGCGCGGCCGCGGCCCGAGGCGCCGGCCTGGTAGAGCACCGGCGTGCGCTGGCGCGACGGCTCCGACAGGTGGTAGCCCTCGACCGCGAAGAACTCGCCCCGGTGGACCACCTTGCGGATATGGGCGGGATCGCTGAACACCCGGCCCGCCCGGTCGCGGCGCACGGCCGCGTCGTCCCAGCTGCCCTCCCAGAGCCGGTAGAGCACCTCCAGGTACTCGTCGGCGTAGTCGTAGCGCCGGTCATGAGCCGGCAACGCGCCGCCGCTCTGGGCGCGGTGGGCGCTGTCGAGGTAGCCGGTGACGACGTTCCAGCCGATCCGGCCGCCCGTCAGGTGGTCGAGGGTCGAGAGGCGCCGGGCGAAGGTGTAGGGCGCCTCCTGGTGGACGTTGATCGTCACCCCGAAGCCGAGATGCTCGGTCACCGCCGCCATGGCGGAGATCATCACGGTCGGGTCGTTGACCGGGAGCTGCACGGCCTCCCGGGCGGTCACGTCGATGCCGCCGCCGTAGACGTCGTAGACGCCGATGATGTCGGCGATGAACAGGCCGTCGAACAGGCCGCGCTCCAGGAGCCTCGCCTGCTCGGTCCAGTAGGACAGCGTGTTGTAATCGGCCGAGCGGTCGCGCGGGTGGGTCCAGAGCCCGTGGTTGATGTGGCCCGCGCAGGTCATGTTGAAGGCGTTCAACAGGATCTGCTTCTTTCCGAGGGCCATCAGAGCGCTCCGTGCCGGGGCGGCTGCCGGCCGTCGAGGTGGTAGGCGCCGATCCAGTGGTACTTCCAGCGCACCGGATCGTGCAGGGTGTGGGTGCGGACGTCGCGCCAGTAACGGTCGAGCGCCTCGGCCCGGTCGGTGGCCGAGGTGCCGCCGAGCTCGACGAGCTTGTTGGCCGCGAGCAGCCCGGCCCGGTGGCTCGCCGCCCGGGCCTCCGCCACCGCCACGGAGGCCGCCGCGACGCTGTCGGCGTCGGGGGCCTCCTGCGCGGCGTCGACGAAGCGGCCGGCCCGCGCCAGCAGGGCGTCGGCCGCCGCGAGGCGCACCTGGACGTCGCCCAGCGCGTGGAGGGTCAGGGGATCCTCGCTCGCCCGCGCGACCCCGGAATCGATCCACGGCCGGGCGCGGTCGCGCACGAAGGGCAAGGTCGCCGCGAAGGCGCCCGCGCCGATGCCGAGATCGATCCCGGCGTGCAGGATCTGCGCGAAGGGGCCGAGGGCGGTGGGCCGCTCCAGCGAGGCCTGGAACGGCACCACCCAGTCGGGCTCCACGGCGACGCGGTCGAACAGGACCGAGCCCGAGCCGGTGAGCCGCTGCCCGAACCCGTCCCAGTCGTCGACCAGGGTCACGCCCGGCGCGTCCCGGGGGACGAAGACGAGGTAGGCGACCGCCCGGCCGTCCTCCTCGGCGTTGGCCAGGGTGGGGATGCGGTGGGCGTAGAGCGAGCCGGTGCAGTAGTCTTTGCGGCCCTCGACAGTCCAGCCAGCCGGGTCGCGCACGAGGCGGGTGCGGCGGGTGTGGTCGCGCGCGCCGGTCTCGGCGAGCGCGTTGCCGAAGCGCTCGCCCGCCAGGACGCGGCCGTAGAGGGCGCGCTTCTGGGCCTCGGTGCCGCCGTTGCGGAGCACCTCCAGGGCGTAGAAATGGTTCTGCGGGATCTGGCCGAGGGAGCCGTCCGCCGCGGCGATCCGGGCGATCACCTGGGCGACCGTGGCGCTGTCGAGGCCGGGGCCGCCGTATTCCCTCGGCACCGTGATCGCCCAGAGGCCGGATTCGGTGAAGCGCGCGATCTCGGCGACCGGCAGGCGGCGCTCTAGGTCGCGCTCGGCGGCGGCCTCGGCGAAGGCCTCCGCCAGCCGGTCGGCGACGGCGAGCGCCGCGGCGGCGTCCGGAAGGACCGGCACCGGGCGCGGCGGCGCGGGTGCCTGCGTGAAGGCGGTCTCGTGGGGCTGGAGCGGCATCGCCCGGTCCTCAGTTCCACTGGTGCCGGGCGGGCAGCACGCCGTTCAGGGCGTGGTTCCCGAGGAGGTGGTACTTCCACCGCACGGGGTCGTGCAGGGTGTGGACCCGGGCGTCGCGCCAGTACCGGCCGAGATTGTACCCGTCGCGGGTCGCCGAGGCGCCGGCGAGCTCGAGCAGCCGCTCGGAGGCCTCCAGGGCCGCCTCGGTGGTGAGGATCTTGGCCTGCGCCACCGCCACCGACGCCTCGGCCGCGCTCTGGGCGGTGACGGGGGCCGCGGCGATCCGGTCGAGCGCCCGTCCGGTCCGGGCCAGGACCTCCTCGGCGGCGTGCAGGTCGACGGTGAGCCGCCCGACCTCGCCGAGGATGTGGGGATCCTCCGCGACGGTCTCGGCGGTGAAGGGATAGGGCCGGGTCCGGGTGCGCAGGAAGTCGAGGGCGGCGGCGGCCGCGCCCCGGGCGAGCCCGGCGTCGATCGCTGCGTGGATCAGCTGCGAGACCGGCCCGAACAGGCCCGGGCGCCCGGCGAGGGGCGCGAGGTCGATCGTCAGCTCCGCCTCGACCGGGGCCTGCGCGAAGATCACGCTGCCGCTCGCCGTGGTGCGCTGGCCGAAGCCCTGCCAGTCGTCCACCACCCGCACGCCGGGGGCGTCCCGGCGCACGAAGACCAGGAGCGGCCCGCCGTCGGGGCCGACCGCGCGCGTCGGGATCCAGTGGGCGAAGAGCGCGCCCGTGGAGTAGAAGCGCGTGCCGCTGAGCCGCGGGCCCTCCGGCCCGGCGGTCAGCCGCGTGTCCACGCCGGTGATCGCCTTGCCGTTGCGGGCGGGGCCGGCATTGCCGATCCGGTGGCCGGCGAGCACGTCCCGGTAGATCCGCGCCTGCTGGGCGGGGCTGGCGGCGGCCGCGACCAGCGCCAGGACGCCGAACTGGTTCTGGGGGATCTGCGCCGCCGAGCCGTCGGCGGCGGCGAGGATCGCGAAGACCTCCGCGAGCGTCGCGTGCGAGACCCCGGCGCCGCCGTGTTCGCGCGGCACCGTGATGCCGCCGAGCCCGCTCTCCGTGAAGGCCGCGATCTCCGCCCAGGGCAGGCGCCGGTCGCGGTCGCGCTCGGCCGCGCCCGCCGCGAAGATCCGGGCCACGGCCCGCGCGGCCGCGATCGCCTCGGCGTCCGAGCGGATCCGGTGCGGCGGCGCCGGCGGCGGCAGCCGATCTTCGACCGGGTCGGTGACGGGATCGTCCAGGTGCAGGCTCATACGGTTTCCGGTTGACCGCTCGGGTTGGGACGTCCCGCCGTCATCGCGAGCGCTGCGAAGCGCCCCGGGGCCCACGCGCGGTCGGAAGACGCGGCGCTGCCTGGATCGCTTCGCTCCGCGCGCGCGGACGGCGATGTCGAGGTCGTCGACCGGGGACGATCCATGGCTGCAGGCTCCCGGTCGGATCGCCCAGATCGGACGGTTTCGCTCAGCGGGCCCGGAGCCGCCGCACCGCGGTGTCGCCCGCGAACTGGACCGCGCACACGAGGGCGATCAGGATCGCGATCACCACCACCATCACGGTGGTGTCGAAGCGCTGGTAGCCGTACCGGATGGCGACGTCCCCGAGCCCGCCCGCGCCCACCGCGCCCGCCATCGCGGAGGCGCCGATCATCGCCACCACCGTGATGGTGAAGCCGGCCACGATGCCCGGCAGCGCCTCGGGCAGGAGCACGTGGGCGAGGATGTGCCGGCGCCGGCAGCCGATGGACTGGGCGGCCTCGATCAGGCCCGCATCCACCTCCCGCAGCGAGACCTCGGCGATCCGGGCGAAGAACGGGGTCGCGCTCACCGAGAGCGGCACGATCGCCGCCCAGACGCCGATCGTGGTGCCGGCCACCAGCCGGGTGAACGGGATCAGCGCCACCAGCAGCACGATGAAGGGCACGGCCCGGAAGCCGTTGACCACGGTCCCGACCACCCGGTGGGCCGTCGGCGCCGCGAAGATGCCGCCGGGCCCGGAGGTGACGAGGAACAGCGCCAGGGGAATGCCGGCGACCACGGCGATCCCGGCCGAGACCCCGACCATGAGCGCGGTGTCGAGGAAGGCCTGCCAGAGGCGTTCGATCATCTGCGGCGACATGGCGGGCCTCCGGGTTCGGGGTGCAGGGGCGGCGGTGCAGCGGTCGGGGTATCGGGGGAGGAGCGGTCCCGCATCGTTTCACCCCTCCGCCGCGTCGGCGGGGACGTAGCCGACCCGCTCCACGTCGCCGCCGAGCGTCCGCAGCCGCGCCTCCGCGCCCGGGTCGTCGGCCGGGACGGCCACCAGCATCCGGCCGACCGCGTGGCCCTGGATCCGCTCGATGCCCGCCTGGAGCAGGCGCACCGGCGCCCCGGCCCCCGCGAGGCCCGACAGATCCGGCGCGGCCCGGCCCGAGCAGGTGATCCGCAGGATCGCCCAGCCGCCCGGCGCGGGCCGCGGCTGCAGCCGGGCCGCCAGATCCGGCGGCAGGCCGCGGGTCAGGGGTTCGAGCAGCGCCCGGGTGGTCGGGTGCTCGGGCGCCCCGAACACGCGCCAGACCGGCCCGGTCTCGACGACCCGGCCGCCCTCCAGCACCACGACGTCGCTGCAGATCTCGCGGATCACGCTCATCTCGTGGGTGATCAGGATGATGGTGATCCCGAGCCGCCGGTTGATGTCGCGCAGCAGGTCGAGGATCGCCAGCGTCGTCTCCGGGTCGAGGGCGGAGGTCGCCTCGTCGCAGAGCAGGATCTCCGGATCGCTCACGAGCGCCCGGGCGATGCCGACCCGCTGCTTCTGGCCCCCGGAGAGCCGCGACGGGTAGGTGTCGGCCTTGTCCTCCAGGCCGACGAGGCGCAGGGCCTCCGCGACTCGCGGGCCGATCGCGCGCCGGGGGACGCCCGCGACCGTGAGCGGCAGCGCCACGTTCTGCCGGACGGTCTTGGCCGCCAGCAGGTTGAAGTGCTGGAAGATCATGCCGATGCGCCGGCGCAGGGCGACGAGCCCGTCGGTGTCGAGGGCGTCGATCGGGGCGCCGTCGACCAGGACCCGGCCCGAACTCGGCGCCTCCAGCCGGTTGACCGTGCGCAGGAGGCTCGACTTGCCCGCCCCCGAGCGGCCGATGATGCCGAAGATCGCCCCGGCGGGGATCGCGAGGTCCACCCGGTCGAGCGCCTGCACCGGTCCGGCGGCCGAGCGGTAGGTCTTCGAGACGGACTCGAACCGCACCGTTCCGGTCTCCCGGCCGGCCTCGCTGCCGGGCGCGGCGGCCGGGGTCCGGGCGGCGGTCGCGGCGCCCGGGCTCGTCCGCCCGGCCGCGGCCGGCGTGCCCGGATCGCGCAGGCTGTCGAAGATCAGGCCGACCATCAGTTCTGCCACGCCAGCAGGTAGAGCTTGTCGCTGTTGGCGAAGGACTTGCGGATCTGCTGTTTCACGGCCTCCGAGGTCTGGAAGAGCGTCACGAATTTCCGGATCACGGGGTCCTCCTTGCGGGCGGCCTTGGTGACGAAGCTCACGGCGAAGCGCCGGTCCTCGATACCGGAATAGATCAATCCGCTGGTCGGGTCGAAACTGCCGGCCGCCACGATGAAGTGCGGGTAGCCCAGGGCGAGGTCGACGTCGCCGGTGATCCGCGCGAGCTGCGGCCCCTCGACCTCGGTGAACCGCAGCGTCTTCGGGTTCTCGACGATGTCGTCGAGGGTGCCGAGGAAGCCGACACCGTCCTTCAGCGTGATCAGCCCGGCCTTCTGGAGGAGCAGCAGGCCGCGGCCCTGGTTCACCGGGTCGTTGGCGATCGCCACCGTGCCGCCCGCCGGGATCTGGTCGAAGCTCTTATGCTTCAGGGAGTACAGGCCGATATTGGACAGGATCCCGAGCCCGACGATGTCGAACGCGTAGCCCTTCTGCTTGGCGGCGTTCTCCATGAAGGGGCGGTGCTGGAAGAAGTTCACGTCGATGTCGCCGGCGTCGAGGGCGACGTTGGGCGTCGTCCAGTCGCTGAACTCGACCACCTTGACGTCGAGGCCCTCGGCCTTGGCCTCCCGGGCCGCGACCGTGACGGCGTCGCCGTAGGCCCCGGGCACGACGCCGACCCGGAGGGTCTCAGCCCCGGCCGGCAGAGCCCCGAGGCTGAGCGCCGCGACGGCGAGGAGACGCAGGAACTTCATCGGGCGGGAACTCTGATCGGGATGGACGGGGGCAAGTCCGGCTGCCGGGCCGCGATGGTTCGCGCCGCATCCGAAGGCATGCGGACACGATTCATCAAGTCGACAGGCGCCGTCTCACGTGGATGATTGTCTCGCGTCAGGTTTAGATCAGCGCGGCCCGCCCCGAAATTCTAAAGATCGTCGTTCGACGACACGAACGATCTCCCGATACCCCTGAACCGGAGAGGCGCATGCTGCGCCCCCGCGGGGCGCCGGTCCGTCCCGCGCGCGCGGTCTCAACGAGCGGTCCGGTCGCGGGAACGGGGCAGGGCGCTCGGGCGCGTCCCGGCCGGCCGGACCGGTCGCCGAATACAGGTCGGTCCGGCGGGGGGAGCGCCGGAACAAGCCTTGTCGGATCGGATTGAACCTGCGATTATCCAGTCATCGCAACGGCTTAGTGAAGATCATGCTCTTCCGCGAGCACTCCGCGAACGAAACCTTCTCCCCCATCCTCGATCCGGGGGATGAGCCTTCCCGGGTCGTGGAGATGCCCCGCCGCCCGGTCCCCGAGGCCTGGTCCGGCATCGCCGCGCCGGCCCTCGCCCCGGGCGACGAGGTGGTCTTCGACCGGCTCGACCTCGCCGAGATCCTCGGGATCTGGCGCCATGCCCGCGGCCGGGTCGTGGGGCTCCACCGCCCGTGGGGCGCGGCCGCCACCGTGGACGTGCAGTTCGAGGGACACGAGACCCTGGAACGCTACCTGCCGGACCTGTTCCGGCGCGTGCACTGAGACGCGCCGACAAACCCGCCGGCCGGCGGAGTCATTGGCTGACCCCGGGCTGAACCCCGGGCTGACCCCGGGCTGACCTTGCGCCGACATCGCCCGGATCTGTCGGCTGAGAGGACAGCGAGTGTCTGTTTTCACGACACTTCGCGGCGCCGGGCACGGATCGGGCCCGCGCTCACGAAAATGTAGGCCCCCACCGGCGCGCGTCTCCCCCCCGGGCCGGAACCCCGCCGGCTCCGAAACGTCGGGCCGGTCGCGACCACCGCGGCCGATCTCCCGGCCGGGGCGGACGGGCCTGTCCGGGGGGCACGATGGCTCAGGGAAACCACAGACGGCGCGCGGGCGCGCCATGACGGCGAGCCACGGCGTGTTCGCCTTCGCGCATATCGGCGACCTGCATCTCGAGCGGGCCTCCGACCCCCACGCCGCCGACCTGCGGGCGATGCTCGCCGAGATGGCGGGGCTGCACCGACACGGTCTCCTCGACTTCGTCTACATCCCCGGCGACCTCGCCGAGGACGGGCGGGCGGAGCAGTACGCGGTCCTGCGCGAGGCCCTGGACCGGCACCCGGACCTGCCGGTGCGCCTGATCGCCGGCGACCACGACCGCCAGCACGGCACGATGGCGGATTTCGACGCCCTGTTCGCCGCGGTCGCGGGCAGCCCGCGCGGCGGCGGTCACGCGGCGCGGTGCCACGACCTGCCGCGCCCGCGCGACCCCGTCTCCGTGACGCACTACTACTTCGCCGAGACCTGGGCGGGCGTGCGCTGCCTGTTCCTCGACATGGTCAGCCCCGGCTACGGCCAGAAGGGCTTCGGCCTCGATTTCCGCCTCGGCCCCCACCAGCTCGCGTGGCTCGGCGAGGAGCTGGCCCGGGCCGAGCGGGAGGGCCAGCCCTGCGCGGTCTTCGCCCACACCTACCCGGACGACCTCTGCGTGCCCGACGAGCGGGCGGCGCTCGCCGGCCTGATCCGCCACTACGGCGTCCGCCTCGTCGAGATGGGCCACACCCACTACAACGAGCTCGCCCCGGACGGGCGCACCCTCTACGCCGCGGCCCGCTCGGTCGGCCAGAACGAGGACGGCTCGGTCGGCTACGCGGTCGCGGCGATCGACGGGCCGGTCGCGAGCTGGCGGTTCAAGCCCCTCGACCGGGCGCTGCCCTTCGTGATGATCACGAGCCCGGCCGACCGGCGCCTCGCCACGGCGCCCCTCGACGCCGCCGACGGCACAGTCTCGGTGCGCGCCCTCGTGCTGTCGGACCGGCCGCGGGCCGCGTGGCGCTGTCACCTGCGCGTCGATGGCGGCCCGGCCCACCCGATGGTGCCGGACGGCCCCCGGACGGTCCACGCCCGCATCCCCTGGCGGGACGGCGCGCGCCGCCTCGCCGTCACGGTCGCGGACGGCACCGGCCACACCGACACCGAGGTGATCGAGCCCGTGGACCGGAGCTTCGTGCCGCCGCCCGCGCACGAGCGGCCCGGCAGCGACGCGTTCCGCCTGCCGGCCTGGCCCGAGAAGGGGCTCCGGGGCGACCAGCTCGGGCCGAACCGCAACGGCCGGCACTGGTAGCCGGTCCTGCCCGAATCGCGGCACACCGCACCGCACGATCCACCCCACCAGAGGACCACCGCAACCGATGGGCGCGCTGACGCTGACCCCCAACATCGCGACCTGGACGATCGCCGCCCTCGCGACCCTCGGCGTCATCCTGCGGCCGTTCGCGTGGCCGGAGGCGATCTGGGCCGTGCTCGGGGCCGGCGCCCTCGTGGCCCTCGGCCTGCTCGCCCCCGCCACCGCCTGGGACGGCGTGCTGAAGGGGACCGACGTCTACCTGTTCCTCGTCGGCATGATGCTGATGTCGGAGGTGGCCCGGAAGGAGGGCCTGTTCGACTGGCTCGCCTCGATCGCCGTGCGCGCCGCCAGGGGCTCGGCGACCCGGCTGTTCACCCTCGTGTACCTGGTCGGCACCGTCGTGACGGTGTTCCTGTCCAACGACGCCTGCGCGGTGGTGCTGACACCCGCCGTCTACGCGGCCACCAAGGCCGCCAAGGTGGAGAACCCCCTCCCCTACCTGTTCATCTGCGCCTTCATCGCCAACGCGGCGAGCTTCGTGCTGCCGATCTCGAACCCGGCCAACCTCGTGGTCTTCGCCGAGCACATGCCGCCGCTGGTGCGCTGGCTCGGCCTGTTCGCCCTGCCCTCGCTGCTGGCCATCGCGACGACCTACGCGGTGCTGCGGCTGACACAGGCGAAGACCCTGCGCGGGCAGGAGGTCGCCACCGACGTCGAGGCACAGCCGCTCTCCCGCACCGGCCTCGTGGCGGGGATCGGCATCGTGGCGACCGGCGGCGTGCTGATCGCGGCTTCCGCGCTCGGCCTCGACCTCGGCCTGCCCACCTTCGTGGCCGGGCTCGCCACCACGATCGTCGTGCTGCTGCTCAAGCGCGGTGGCCTCGTCGAGGTGGCCAAGGACGTGTCGTGGAGCGTGCTGCCGCTGGTGGCCGGCCTGTTCGTCCTGGTGGAGGCCCTGGAGAAGACCGGCGTCCTGGCGATGCTGGCGGACCTCCTCAAGGGCTACGCCCACGCCGCCCCGGAGGCCACCGCCTGGGGGGCGGGCGGCCTCGTCGCGGTGCTGTGCAACCTCGTCAACAACCTGCCGGCCGGGCTGATCGCGGGCGCCGCGGTCCAGACCGCCCACGTGCCCGAGAAGGTGGCGGGCGCGATCCTGATCGGCGTCGATCTCGGGCCGAACCTGTCGGTGACCGGCTCGCTCGCGACGATCCTCTGGCTCACCGCCATCCGCCGCGAGGGCCAGGATGTCGGCGCCTGGACCTTCCTCAAGCTCGGCCTGCTGGTGATGCCGCCGGCCCTCGCGCTGGCGCTCGCCGGCCTGCTCCTCGTCTGACCCTTCCCCGCAAACCCGAAGGTCCGCGCGCGTGACGGCTGCCCTCCTCTATCCCTTCATCCTGGTGGCGGGCGCGCTGCAGGCGATCGGCAACGCCATGAACGCGCAGCTGCGCGGCCGCATGGTCAATCCGTGGCTCGCCGCGACGGTGTCGTTCCTGCCGATCGTCTTCGTGTTCACGACCCTGTTCCTCACCATGCCGACGCCGCTGCCGAGCCTCGACAGCTTGGGCAAGATGCCCTGGTACGCGCCCCTCGGCGGCCTGGCCGGCGCGGTCGCGGTGTTCGGCGGCCTCGCCTTCATCGACAAGGTCGGCGCCGGGCCGTTCAACGGCCTGACGCTCACCGCCAACATCCTCACCTCCCTGGCGATGGACGCGCTCGGCCTGTTCGGCCTGCAGGCGGCGGGCTTCAAGCCGATGCCCTGGCTCGGCGGCCTGCTGATGGCGGTGGGCGTCACCTTCATCGCGCGCTCGGGCGGCAAGAGCGACGGCGGCGGCTCGGGGGTCGGCGGCAAGCTGCTCTACCCGTTCATCCTCGTGGCCGGCGCCCTGATGGCGATCGGCGTGGTCTGGAACGCGCAGCTCCGCGGGGCCCTGGAGAATCCCTGGCTCGCCGCGACGGTGTCGTTCGTGCCGGTCGTGTTCGTGTTCGCGCTGATGTTCCTGCTGCGGCCGTCGCCGCTGCCGACCCGCGACGACGTCGCGGGCGTCCGCTGGTGGATGCCCCTCGCCGGCCTCACCGGGGCGGTCGCGGTCTTCGCCGGGCTGCTCTTCGTCGACAAGGTCGGGGCCGGCGCCTTCAACGGCCTGCTCATCACCGCCAACCTCCTGACCTCGGTGGCGCTCGATCATTTCGGCTGGTTCGGCATGAAGCGGGTCAAGGCCGGCCCGCCGCGCCTGATCGGCGCCGCCCTGATGGTCGGCGGCATCGTGCTGATCTCGCTGTTCTGAGTGGCCGGGGCAATGTGGACCCTCCCCGCCTGGATCCTGCGCCGGGAGACCCTGCTCCTGGCCGGGGCCGCCCTCCTGGGCGCGGGCGGGGTCGCGGCGTGGTACCTGCTCCAGGCGACGGTGCTCACCATCGCGGTCGCTCCCCGGGACGGGACCGAGCCCGGCCTGATCAAGGCCTACGCGGACGCGCTCGAGGCCGCGCACGAGAATGTCCGGCTGAAGATCCTGTCCTTCGACGACGTGCGCGAGAGCGCCGCCGCCCTGCAGGACGGGCGCGCCGACCTCGCGGTGGTCCGCCCCGACGTGCTGCTGCCGACGAACGGCCTGACCCTGGCGATCCTGCGCGACCAGGCGATGGTCATCGCCTCGCCCGAGCAGGCCGGGATCACCAGCTTCCCGAAGCTCGCCGGCAAGCGGCTCGGCATCGCGGCGCACCGGGACGCCGATCTCTGGCTGCTCCGGAACCTCCTCGGCTATTACGGGCTCACCCTGGAGGAGGCCGCCGGCCCGGCCCGGGACTCGACGGTCCTGCTGGTCCCGGTCGATCAGGAGGCGGTGGCCGGCGCCTTCCGCGAGAAGCGGATCGACGCCTTCGTCAGCATCATCGCGCCCTCGGCGCCGAAGGCGCTGGCCCTGGTCTCGGCCGTGCAGGGCGTCGCCCGCGGCGGCAAGGTGGCGTTCGTCGCCGTGGAGGATGACGGCGCGGTGATCGAGCGCTTCCCGCGGCTCCAGGCGGTCACCGTCCCGGGCGGCCTGTTCGGCGGCCGCCCGAAGCTGCCGGCCGACGACGTGAAGACGGTGGGCGCCTCGTACCGGCTGATGGCCCGGGCTTCCTTAAGCCGCGTCGTGGCGGCCGACGTGACCCAGCAGCTCTTCGAGAAGCGCGGCGCCGCCGCCCTGGCGACGGACGCCGCCGAGTACGTCCAGGCCCCGGCCTACGACACGACCGTGGCGGCCACCAGCGCCCGCATCCCGATCCATCCGGGGGCGATCGACTATTACGAGCGCGACCAGCACGGCTTCATCGAGCGCTACGGCGACACGCTCTACCTCCTCGGCGCGCTGGTGGGCGGCCTCGTCTCGGTGCTGGCCTGGATCCGGCAGCGCCTCGCCAGCCTGCGCCGCGAGCGCATCGACGAGCTCCTGGACCGGCTCCTGGAGATCGCCGGGCAGGCCCGGGCGCTGCGCGACCCGGCGGCGATCGAGGCGCTCACCGTCGAGGTCGACGCGCTGGCCATGGACGTCGTCCGCTACGCCCGCGAGCGGGAGCCGGACACCCGCACCATGTCGGCGGCGTCCGTCGCGATCGACACGGCGCGGGCGACCATCGCGGATTGCCGGGCGCGGGCGGCCGAGGACGGGGGGCGGACCGGGCGGCCCGTCCGGCTGCACGGCGCGGGCGGGGCCTGACATGTCCGTCCCAGCGCCCGCGCCCGCCACCGTGCCCGCCACCGCAACAGAATCGGATCGGAGCGACGCCGCGCCGGACGCCGCCTCGGTCAGGGCGCGTGTCGGCGCGCGCGTGGGGGCGCGGGTGCAGCGATCCCTGCGCTCGCGCACCGTGACCTGGATGACGGTGGGGTTCGCCACGATCCTGGTGATGACCGCCATCGCGCTCGGCGCCTTCGTGTACCAGCAGCGCGGCGTCGACGCCGTGCGCCACACCGTGGCGGTGGACGGGCGCCTCGCCCGGGTCCTGTCGGCGGTGCAGGACGCCGAGACCGGCCAGCGCGGCTACCTGCTCACCGGCGACGAGGCCTTCCTGCTGCCCTTCACCGAGGGGCGGCTGAACGTCGACCAGCAGCTCGATCTCCTGCGCGACCTCGTCCAGGACGATCCCGACCAGCGGGGCGACCTCGACACCCTGGCCGGGCTGATCCGCCGGAAGCTCGACGAGCTCGGCGCCAGCGTCGCCCTCATGCGCGCCGGCGACGGCGCGGCGGCCCGCGCCTCCGTGGCGGACGGGCGCGGCAAGCAGGTGATGGACGCGATCCGCGACCGGGTGCGCCGCATGGAGGCGCACGAGGCGCGGCGGATGGAGCGGCGGCAGGCGACGGTGTCGCGGATCGCCCTGGCCATCTGGGTCATGGTCGGGGCCCTGGCGGTGCTGTTCGTGCTGTTCGCCGTGTCGGCCCTGCGGGAGGCGACCCGGCGCAACCGGCTGTCGCGGTTCCTGCCGCAGGAGCTGGTCCTGCGGCTCGCCGACGGCGACGGGAGCCTGAAGGCCGGCCGCCGCCAGCAGGCCGCCATCGTGTTCGTCGACATGCGCGGCTCGACCACCCTGGCCGAGAGCCTGGATCCGCACCGGCTCTCCGAGTTCCTGTCCGCCTTCCGGCGGCGGGTGACGCGCCTCGCCCGCCTGCGGGGCGGTGTGGTCGACAAGTTCATCGGCGACGGCGCCCTGGTGGTGTTCGGCCTGCCCGAGCCCCGGCCCGACGACGCGGCCCGCGCCCTCGCTTTCGCGCAGGACCTCGTCGCGGTGATCGCCCGCTGGACCGACAGGGCCGCACCCGCGCAGGCCGTGCGCATCGGTGTCGGCGTCCATTACGGCGAGGTGTTCTGCGGGATCATCGGCGAGGAGGCGCGCTACGAGTTCACCGTGCTGGGCGACGCCGTCAACGTCGCCGCCCGCCTCGAGCAGGCGACCAAGCTCCACGGCGTCCCGATCCTGGTCTCGGAGGCCGCACGGCTGGCCGCGGGGGCGCCGGCCGAGGCGTGGCGCGAAGTCAGTCGCGAGCCCCTGCGGGGGCGCCGCGAGCGCATGGCCTACCACACGCCCGCCGCCCCGGGAGCGGGCGGTCCCGGCCCCCGCCGGGAAGAAGATATCGCGTTTCCGGCGGTCGAACCGGCCCTCTGAGAAGAACCTGCCTGTCGTCGGGATCGAATGGAGAACAAGCATCTCCGTGCGCAGCGAAATTCGAAAGACGTGTCCATTGCGAACGGACCTGCCGAGCGCGACATTCGGCACCATGCGCAGCGCCTCTGAAAACCAGTCGCCGGCCTTCGATCCGTTCGGCGAGCCCGTCGCCGACGGCGTCGCCGGCGCCTGCCCGGCCACCTCGACCGGCGACCGCACGGCGCGGCGCGTCGGCGGTGCGGTGTTCTGGACGCTGGCGCTCGCGATCCTGGCCGGCCGCGTCTACGCCTACGATCTCCCGGCCGTGCAGGCCGTCGCCTCGCACGCTGCCCAGGTGCTCGCCCTGCGCTGAGCCTCCCGGTCGAGCCCGTCGAAGGCGACCCGCGCGGCGCGCAGGGTTCCGTCGATGTGCAGCCGCGCGCGGGCCCTCCCGGTTCAGTCCCTCGTGAGGTGGCGGCGGACGGCCGCGGCCGTGACGGCGGAGACGCGCACGTTCGATTCCTGCGTCACCCCGGCGATGTGCGGGGTCAGGATCAGGTTCGGCACGTCCGCGAAGACGGCCCCCGCCGCCGCGTCGAGGGGCTCGCGGTCGAACACGTCCAGCGCCGCGCCGCCGAGATGGCCGGACCGCAGGGATTCGGCCACGGCGGCCTCGTCCACCACCCCGCCCCTTGCCGCGTTGATCAGGATCGCGCCCTTCGGCATCCGCGCCAGCACCGCCGCGTCGATCAACCCGCGGGTCTGATCGGTGAGCGGCACGTGCAGCGAGAGCACGTCGCTCTGCGCAATCAGCGCGTCGAGCGCCTGGCTCTGCACGGGGCCGTAGGCCGGGTTCCAGGCCGGGTCTCCCGCGGCCACGAAGGGGTCATGGGCGGCGATCGCCATGCCGAGGGCCGCCGCCCTCCGGGCAGTCTCGCGGGCGATCGACCCGAAGCCGACGAGGCCGAGGCGCTTGCCGGCGATCTCGCGGCCCATCAGGGCGTTGCGCGGCCACGTCCCGGCCGCCACGCGGGCCGTGGCCCCGTAGGCGCCGCGCAGGAGCAGCAGCGCGGTGGCGACCACGTACTCGGCGACCGCGCCGTCGTTGGCGCCGGTGGCCGGGTAGACGGCGATGCCGCGCGCCCGGCAGGCCGGGACGTCGATGTTGTCGAGGCCGACGCCGAGGCGGCCGACGACCTTGAGATCGCGGGCGGCGTCGAGCAGGGGGCCGCGGACCTGGGTCCGGTTGCGCACGATCAGGGCGTCGGCCCGGGCCACGGCGGCGGCGAGGTCCCCGGGCCGGTCGACGAGACCCGGATCGTACTGCACGTCGAGGCCGGCGAGCTCGGCCGCGATCGCGGCCTCGTCCATGAACTCGCTGATGACGACCTTGGGCATGGCGCGCCTGTGTCCCGGTTCCGCGTGATCGTCTCCCGCTAGAGCCGTTCCGGCCCGCGTGGCAACCCGGATCCGGGCTCGCCCGCCCTCAGGCGACCGCGCGGACCGCCCGCTCCGTCGGGAGCGCCCGCCGGGGCAGGCTCTCGATCAGGCCGGGGATCTCCTCGGGCGGCCGGGCCGGGCTGTACAGGAAGCCCTGCGCGCTGTTGCAGCGCCGCAGCCGGAGCAGCTCGGCCTGCTGCTCGGTCTCGACGCCCTCCACGGTGACGTCGATGCGCAGGTCGCGGGCGATGACCATGATCGCCTCGATCACCGTCAGGCATTCGGGGCGGCTGCTCAGGTCGCGCACGAAGGCGCGGTCGATCTTGATCTTGTCGACCGGGAACTGCGTCAGGTAGCTCAGCGAGGAGTAGCCCGTCCCGAAATCGTCGAGGGCGATCCGCACGCCGAGCGCCCGCAGGGAGCGGAGATTGTCCAGCACGTGCGGCGTGTTGGCCAGGAAGATCGACTCGGTGATCTCGATCTCCAGGCGGTCCGGCGCAAGGCCGGTCTCGCCCAGCACCGCCGCGACGTCGGCGAAGAAGTCGGGCCGGCGGAAATGGACCGACGAGATGTTGACGGCGACGCGCAGGCGCACCGGCCAGGTCAGCGCCTCCGCGCAGGCCCGCCGCAGGGCCCAGCGCCCGATCGCGAGGATGAAGCCCGTTCCCTCGGCTATCGGGATCAGCTCGGCGGGCGAGACGGGGCCGAGACCGGGCCGGGTCCAGCGGAGCAGCGCCTCGCAGCCGACCACTTGGCCGTCCTGCAGGCTGACCAAAGGCTGGTAGTGCAGCGCCATCTCGCCGTCGGCGAGGGCCTGGCGCATCGCCTCGTCGAGTTCGTGCCGGCGCTGGACGCGCACGTCCAGGTCGCGGTCGAAGCCCCGCCAGCGCCCCTTGCCGCCCTGCTTGGCGCTGTAGAGCGCGAGATCCGCCTTCCGGAGCAGGTCCTCGGGCTCGGTCGCGTCCGCGGGGGCGCAGGCGATCCCGATGCTGACGCCGATCTCCGCCCGGACGCCGTCGATGAGGTAGGGCTCGCGCAGGGTCGCGATCGTGGCCTCGGCCAGGGCCTGCGCGGCCGCGCCGTCCCGGCCGCGCTGCAGGATCGCGAACTCGTCGCCCCCGAGACGGAACGCCTGCGCGTCGGCCGGGAGCAGGGCGCGCAGGCGATCGGCGACCTGCCCCAGCAGGGCGTCGCCCGCGGCGTGGCCGATGCTGTCGTTGACGGTCTTGAAGCCGTCGAGGTCGAGGTAGAGCAGGCTGACCGTCGCGTCCGGGGCCGGTTGCGCGTTCTGCGGCGCGTTCTGCGCGGCGGCCGCGCAGGCCTCGGACGCGACGTCGTGGAACATGACCCGGTTCGACAGGCCGGTCATCGGGTCCCGGGTGGCCAGATAGGCGATGTGCGCCTCCGCCCGGCGGGCCTCGGTCACGTCGGAGCCGACGCCCCGGAACCCCGCGAAGCGCCCCTTCTGGTCGAGGAACGGCTTGCCGCTCAGCCGGAGCCAGCGCCGGCCGGCCGGCGTGTCGACGGCGATCAGGTGCTGGTGGAAGGCGACGCCCCGCCGGAGACGGTCCACGAGGTCGGCGCTCTGGTCGGCCTCGGGGGGCGCCTCCGCCCGGCCGGCAAGCAGCGCCGGGAACGAGGCGTGCTGGAGCCTCTGCACCGGGCAGGCCAGCACGTCCGCCATCCGGGTGGAGACGTGCTGGAACCGTCCGGTCCCGTCTGTCTCCCACAGCCAGTCGCTGGCATTCGCCTCGAAGGCGTTGAGCAGCAGCCCGATCGTCTCGCTCTGGTCCTCGACCCGCACGCGGTCGAGGATGCGCTGGCGCGACAGGCGGCTCATGCGGCTCACGCTCGTCACCACGAAGATCGCGTAGACGGCGAGCAGGAAGCCGATGCTGAGCGCGACCGGCTCCCCGGACCGGGCCAGCCCGACGAAGCTGCCGACGATGACCGGGACCGCGAACAGGTACGAGACCGACAGGAGCGGGCCGACCACGTAGGCGTCCGAGATCAGGCCGGCCACGATGGCGACGACGAGCAGCCGCGCGTCGCCGCCGGAGGGGGCGAACAGCACGACCGGCAGGGTCGCCCAGGCGAGGCCCAGGGCGAAGGCGAGGCCGGCGGAGATCCGGCAGCCCCACCGGACGGTGTGCGCCGAGGCGGTGTCGCCGTGGGTGCGCCAGTAGAGCCAGGTCGCGTAGGTCGCCGCCGTGATCAGCACCGCGACCACGGCGAGCAGGCCGAGGAGGTAGGTGTGCGAGGCCGAACCCCAGAAGAAGTACGCGACGGCCAGCGCGATGATCAGGTGCGTCACCGCCGAGTAGGTGGCGAGCTTCAGCGTCTCGTCGAGGAGCCCCGCCCGCACCTGCAGGCGGTAGCGGCTCGGCAGCGCGTCGTCGGCGTCGGGACCGAAGAGGCGGCCGAGCAGCGATCCCGGCCGGCGGTCCGGCCAGGTCCCCCGCCGCGCGCCCGGCCCGGTCGCGCCCGCGGAGATCTCGGGCGACACCTCGGGCGACATCTCAGGCGGCATGGGCCGCCCCCTGCTCGGCCCCGTGCCCGTCCCCCTGTCCGGTCCCGTGGCGGGGCGCGACCCTCATGGTCAGGCCGCCCCTGGGCCGCAGGGTCACGCGGAACTGCGCCCCCGGCATCTCCGCCGTCACCGGCCGGAGGCGGAAGGCGGGCAGCAGCGTCGCGAGGACGACGAGGCACTCGGTCAGGGCGAGGCCCATGCCGATGCAGACCCGCGGGCCGGCGCCGAACGGCAGGTAGGCGTAGCGGTCGCGCGCGGCGGCCCGCTCCGGCGCGAAGCGGCCCGGGTCGAACGCCTCCGGCCTGTCCCAGAGCAGCGCGTGCCGGTGCAGGGCGTAGACCGGCACGTGGACCGACTGCCCGGCCGGCACGACCGTGTCCCCGAGCCGGACCGGGGCCCGCGTCCGCCGCACGATCAGCGGGGCCGGCGGATAGAGGCGCATCACCTCGAGGAGCACCTGACGCGTGTAGGGGAGCCGGTCCACGGAACCGGGATCGGACTCGGGATCGGCGCCGAGGCGCGCCATCTCGGCGACGACGCGCTCCTCCACCTCCGGGTGCTCGGCCAGGACCCGGAAGGTCCAGGCCAGCGCCAGGGCGGTGGTCTCGTGGCCGGCGGACACGAAGGTCAGCAGGTTGTCGACGAGGCTCGCCTCGGTGAGCGGCGCGCCGGTCTCCGGGTCCCGCGCCTGCAGCAGGAGGCCGAGGAGGTCGGAGCCGGGCTCGCCGCGGGCCCGGCGGCGCGCGATCGTGCGGGCGACCTCGCCGCGCAGGTAGCGCACCGCCTCCGCCCCGGCCCGGGACCCCGGATGCGGGACCCAGGCCGGCGCCCGCAGCATCTCCAGGGCGATCTTCCAGCTGGTCTGGCCGAGATAGGCGTCCATCGCGGCCCCGAAGGGCCCAACCTCTAGGTGGGGATCGCCCGACACCATCGTGGCGACGATGACGTCGAACGTCGTGCGCATCATCTCGCGCAGGATGTCCCGCTCGCTCCCGGCGGGATCGGCGTCGCGCCAGCGCGCCCGCGTCGCCGCGGCGGCCCGGGCCATGGCCGGCACGAAGCTCCGGACCCGGTCCGGGCGGAACATCGGGGTCGCGGTCCTGCGCTGACGCCGCCAGTGGTCCCCGTCCGCGGTGAGGACCCCCGCCCCGAGGGCCGGGGCCAGCGCCCGGAGCATGAACGGCTCCCGCTCCAGCGCCTCGGCCTGGTCGACCATCAGGCCGCGGATGTGGCCGGGATCGCAGACGTAGGTGGTCCGCTGGCCGAGGAAGCGGGTGGTCACCAGGGGTTGTGTGTAGATCTGCCGGGGCCAGGCCTCGATCAGGCTGCCCAGCATCGTGACGAGCACGGATGGTAGCGCGACCGCCTCGGCCACGCCCTCTGCCACGGCCGCCGCGAACGGCGGCCGTCCCGGCGCGCAGACCCTGAACGTTCCGACAGCGGGCATACCGGCTCCCTCGCGGGACCAGATTCGAGGTTCAACGTTAAGTTTTGGCTTGCCGCCGCGGCGCCGTCGAGCGCTTCCCCCGGCGCCGGGGCGGAAACCGCCGCCTTGCTTACCGGGAGCTTACCGGATTCCCGGGGAGGCGCCGCGGACACCCGGGGGCGGCCCGCCCTAGCGGTCCCGGGTCGCGCGGGCCTGAGCCTCCAGGGCCTCGTGGAGCCGGCCCTCGATCAGCAGGGCCGAGCCGTAGTGGAACTCGATGTCGAAGGCGTGGCGCTGGTTCATCGAGAGCGACGCGCTCTGCATCGCGATGAGATGGCCCTCCGCGTCGAACAGGCCCGAGCCCGATCCGCCGTAGCCGTCGTTGCAATCGTGGCGGGCGCGGCGGATCGCGCCCTCGCTCGGCTGATCGATCCGCCGGACGGCGCAGGATTCCCGGCTGCTCTGCCCCCGGTAGTTCTCGTGCCCGGCCGGTGAGACCATCGTCACCGGGAGCGTCAGGTCGCCGGTCGGAAGGGTGGGCGGGTCCGGGATCGGCTGCGGCCGCGCCTCGGCCGGCTCGGCGAGGCGCAGCAGCGCCCAGTCGTCGGTGATGTGCAGGCGCCGCGCCTCGGGCTCGACGCCGAGTTCCAGGATCTCGGGCACGAAGGCGTAGTTCCGACCTGCTATCTGAAAGTAGCAGTCGGCGACGTTTCGAGTAACCTCCAGTTGTCGATTGCGGAAATTGTGCGCGTTCATCAGCACGAGGGACCGGCTCCCGATCAGCCACGCGGCGGCGGCCTTCTGGGGAATCCCGTCCGGGCGCCGGCACCACAGGACGCCCGCGCCGGGAAAGCGCTCCAGGTCGGCCCCCGTCAGCTCGCGCCGCCCGTCCTGCTGGTAGAGCGCCGCGAGACGGCGTTCCCCGCCGGTCCCGGCCGCCAGGGCCGCAGGCGCCAAGGTCGCGGGTGCCAGGACCGCAGGCGCCAGGGCGAGAGCCGCCCAGCAGGCGGCCAGCGCCGGAGAGCGGGCCGCGCAGCCCGTGACATGACCCATGGCGTCCTCCCGGGACGGGTCGGCGGACGGCTCCGGGCCCGCACGCCCGCGTATCGTTCCCACCTGTCTGGCCCACCTTTCTGGGATAGCGGCCGGCTCTCGGTCAAGGTCTCCGTGATCTTACCAGATCTCCGGTGTTCTGTTGCCAAATCATCCCGAAAAGAAATGTTTCGTTTTGCAAAGACACGCATTACAAGCCGTGCGAATAATCAAGTGGCGCACAACGATAATAAGTCTTTCATAAGCTCAGCGAATACTGGAAATAGCCCGGTTATCGCGACGCTGGAGGCGGATTTGTCGGTGAAAGTCGTGTCGCCATCGAATCAACACCACGATGACTGCGAGGCCAAACGGCGTGGCAGTCCGGCGAGGAGACGCAGGATGATCAGGCTCCGGAATTCCGTCTCGGCATTGGCGATCATGGCGCTCGCGCCGGTCGCCATGGCGGGCGTGGCGCAGGCCAACGACAAGCTCGTCGAGAAATCGAAGAGCGACGAGAACTGGGTGATGCCCGGTAAGAACTACGACTCGAACAATTACAGCGACCTGACGCAGATCAACAAGAGCAACGTCAAGCAGCTCAAGCCGTCCTGGACGTTCTCCACCGGCCTGCTCAACGGCCACGAGGGCGCGCCGCTCGTCGTCGACGGCGTCATGTACATCCACACCTCGTTCCCCAACAACACCTTCGCCCTCGGCCTCGACGATCCGGGCAAGATCCTCTGGCAGGACAAGCCCAAGCAGAACCCGGCCGCGCGCTCGGTGGCCTGCTGCGATCTCGTGAACCGCGGCCTCGCCTACTGGCCCGGCGACGGCAAGACCCCGGCGCTGATCCTCAAGACCCAGCTCGACGGCAACGTCGCCGCCCTCAACGCCCAGACCGGCGAGACGGTGTGGAAGGTCGAGAACTCCGACATCAAGGTCGGCTCGACCCTCACGATCGCCCCCTACGTGGTGAAGGACAAGGTGATCATCGGCTCCTCGGGCGCCGAGCTCGGCGTGCGCGGCTACCTCACCGCCTACGACGTCAAGACCGGCGCGCAGGTCTGGCGCGCCTACGCCACCGGCCCGGACGAGGACCTGCTGCTCGCCAAGGACTTCAACATCCACAACGCCCATTACGGCCAGAAGGGCCTCGGCACCTCGACCTGGGAGGGCGACGCCTGGAAGATCGGCGGCGGCACCAACTGGGGCTGGTACGCCTACGATCCGGGCACCAACTTGATCTATTTCGGCACCGGCAACCCGGCGCCGTGGAACGAGACCATGCGTCCCGGCGACAACAAGTGGACGATGACGATCTTCGGCCGCGACGCCGACACCGGCGAGGCGAAGTTCGGCTACCAGAAGACGCCCCACGACGAGTGGGACTATGCCGGCGTCAACGTGATGATGCTGTCCGACCAGAAGGACAAGGACGGGAAGATGAGGAAGCTCCTCACCCACCCGGACCGCAACGGCATCGTCTACACCCTCGACCGGACGGACGGCACGCTGGTCTCGGCCAACAAGATCGACGACACCGTCAACGTGTTCAAGTCGGTGGATCTGAAGACCGGCACGCCGGTGCGCGATCCGGAATACGGCACCCGGATGGACCACCTCGCCAAGGACATCTGCCCCTCGGCGATGGGCTACCACAACCAGGGTCACGATTCCTACGACCCGAAGCGGCAAGCCTTCTACATGGGCATCAACCACATCTGCATGGATTGGGAGCCCTTCATGCTGCCCTACCGCGCGGGTCAGTTCTTCGTCGGTGCGACGCTGAACATGTATCCGGGCCCGAAGGGTGACCGGCAGAACTACGAGGGCCTCGGCCAGATCAAGAGCTACAACGCCATCACCGGCAAGTTCAACTGGGAGAAGATGGAGCGCTTCGCGGTCTGGGGCGGCACCACCGCCACCGCCGGCGACCTCGTCCTCTACGGGACGCTGGACGGCTTCATCAAGGCGCGCGACTCCGACAACGGCGACCTCCTCTGGAAGTTCAAGCTGCCGTCGGGCGCCATCGGCTACCCGATCACCTACACCCACAAGGGCACGCAGTACGTCGCCATTTACTACGGCGTCGGCGGCTGGCCGGGCGTGGGCCTGGTGTTCGACCTCGCCGACCCGACCGCCGGTCTCGGCGCGGTGGGCGCCTTCAAGAAGCTCGCCAACTACACCCAGATGGGCGGCGGCGTGATGGTGTTCTCGCTGGACGGCAAGGGCCCGTACGACGACCCGAACGTCGGCGAGTACGCGCAGCACGCCGCCAAGTAAGGCCCCCCAGTAACCGCCGCCTGCATCCCGTCGGCCCCTCGGCCGGCGGGGTGCTGGGATCAGATCCCGACAGGCGAGGCCCTCTGGCGCCCCGCCTGTCCCTCCGGACACGCCATCCGGACACGCCATCAAGAAACGCTTCGACAACAGGGATCAACGTCCATGCCGCGCCCGCGCGCACGCATCCTGGCGGCCCGCTTCGCCGCCGTCCTGACGCTCGCCACCCTGGCCGCCGGGCCGGTGGCGGCCCAGGAATCCGAGGCCCAGGCCATCCAGTCGGATCCCGGCAAGGCCCCGGCCGCCCCGCCGGCCGACCCCGCGACCCTGCGGATCTGCGCCTCCGAGAAGCAGCCGCCCCTCTCGATGAAGGACGGCTCCGGGCTCGAGAACCGCGTCGCGGTCGCCGTCGCCGAGGCGATGGGGAAGAAGCCCGTCTTCGTCTGGCTCGAGAAGCCCGCGATCTACCTCGTCCGCGACGGCCTGGAGAAGCGGACCTGCGACGTGGTCGTCGGCCTCGACAGCGACGACCCGCGGGTGCTGACCACCCGGCCGTACTACCGGAGCGGCTACGTCTTCATCACCCGCGCCGACAAGGATCTCGACGTGAAGTCCTGGTCCGACCCGCGGCTCAAGACCCTCGACCACATGGTGGTGCCGTTCGGCTCCCCCGGCGAGGCGATGCTCAAGGATATCGGCCGCTACGAGGAGGACATGGCCTACCTCTACTCGCTGGTGAACTTCCGCTCGCCGCGCAACCAGTACACCCAGATCGACCCGGCCCGCATCGTCAGCGAGGTCGCCAACGACAAGGCCGATGTCGGCGTCGCCTTCGGCCCGGACGTGGCCCGCTACGTCAAGGATTCCCCGACGCCGCTGCGCATGACGCTGGTCCCGGCCGACACGGTCGGCAGCGACGGCCGCAAGGTCCCGCAGGTCTTCGACCAGTCGATGGGCGTGCGCAAGGACGACGAGGCCCTGCGCAAGGCCCTCGACGCCGGGATCGAGAAGGCCCGGCCGGCGATCGCGGCGATCCTCAAGCAGGACGGGGTGCCGGTCGTCGCCTCCAACTGAGGCCGCCCCACCCGAGACCGGCCCGGCGCGCCCGGGCCATCGATCAGGACATCAGGACCCGCTCAACAGATGCTCATCGTACGTTCGGCCCGCGTCGCCCTTCTCACCCTCGCCGTGGCGATGCCCGTCGCGGCCCGCGCCCAGCCCCAGTCCGGCCCGCAGACCGGCATCGTCTTCCGCAACACCATCACCGGCGAGGCGATGGACACGGCCGAGGGCAAGCCGGGCGGGCGGGACACGCAAGCGGTCAAGACTTTCTTCCAGACCGGCAAGAATCTCTACATCGACGACAAGTCCTGCCTGCGGAACGGCGAGAGCCTGTTCCTGACCTCGTGCTCCGGCTGCCACGGCCATCTCGGCGAGGGCAAGGTCGGGCCCGGCCTCAACGACGATTACTGGACCTACCCGGCGAACACGACCGATGTCGGCCTGTTCGCGACGCTCTGGGGCGGCGCCAACGGCATGATGGGCCCGCACAACGAGGATCTCAATCCCGACGAGATGCTGCAGGTCATCGCCTGGATCCGTCATCTCTACACGGGCCCGGTGAAGGATGCCGAGTGGCTCACCGACGAGCAGAAGAAGACCTACAAGCCCTTCAAGGAGGGCGAGACCTTTGCCAAGGACGTGCCCGGCCAGTGCAAGCCGCTGGACTAGTCGTTCTCGGCAAGTCGCGCCCCGCGCAAGACGGGGCGAACCGGCGGCCCGACCGGCCGCCCCAGGAAGAGACGGAGGAATCTACGATGCGCACAGTGATCACTGCGGCGATGCTGATCGCGGGGGCGGCCTTCGCGGTGCCGGCGCTGGCCTACGACGGTCAGACCTGCAAGGCGCCGGGCAATTGCTGGCAGCCGAAGCCCGGCTTCCCCGAGAAGGTCGCCGGGACCAAGTACGATCCCAAGCACGACCCGAAGGAGGTCAGCAAGCAGGCCGAATCCATCAAGCAGATGGAGGAGCGCAACAGGAAGCGGATCGAGAACGCCAAGAAGACCGGCAAGTTCGAGTACGACGTCGCCAAGATCTCTTCGAACTGATCGCGACCGATCCGACCGTCCTGGGGCCGGCCCGCGCCGCGGCGCCGGCCCACAGCGACGCTCGGCAGCGCACGCCGCATCGACACGCGCAGGCACCGCCTCATGAACACCCTCCGTTCCGGAGACACGATGCTCACCGACTGGCGGGCGGCGGCGGCCCGCTTCGAGGCGGAGGTCGCCAAGGCGGTGGTCGGCCAGGAGCGGGCGATCCGCCTCGTGACGATCGCGATCTTCGCCCGCGGCCACGTGATGCTCGAGGGCGATGTCGGCGTCGGCAAGACCACCCTGCTGCGGGCGGTGGCCCGGGCGCTGGGCGGGGCCTACGAGCGCGTCGAGGGCACGGTCGACATGATGCCGACCGACCTGATCTACCACACCTACCTCGGCCCCGACGGCCGGCCGCGGGTCGATCCCGGCCCGGTCCTGGCCCGGGCCGAGGATCTCTCGGTGTTCTTCTTCAACGAGATCAACCGGGCGCGGCCGCAGGTCCACGCCCTGCTGCTCCGGCTGATGGCCGAGCGCAGCGTCCAGGCCTTCGGCCGCACCTACGCCTTCCCGAACCTGCAGGTCTTCGCCGACCGCAACCGCGTCGAGCGGGAGGAGACCTTCGAGCTCCCGGCCGCGGCCCGCGACCGCTTCCTGATGGAGATCGGGCTGGAGGCGCCCCGGGACGCGGCGGTGCGCCGGAGCCTGGTCTTCGACCCGCGCTTCCACGACACCGACGCCCTCGTCGGCGCGGTCGCCGAGGGCGTGCTCGACCACGCCCGGATCGGCGGCATCGCGGCCGCGATCCAGCACGCCGTCCGCGCGGAGCCGTCGATCGAGGCCTACGTGGTGGCCCTCTGGGACGCGCTGGTCCGCCCCGCGGAGGCCGGGATCCGGCTCCCGGGCCTCGACACCGCCACCCTGGTGCAGGGCGGCGCCTCGCCGCGCGGCGTCGCCTTCCTGGTGCGCGCCGCCCGGGTGCGGGCGTGGCTGGAGGGCCGCGAGTGGCTGGTGCCGGAGGACGTGCGGGCGGTCTTCACCGAGGTGATGGCCCACCGGGTCTTCCTCGAGCCCGTCCACGAATTGCAGCGCGGCGCGATCGTGCCCGCCCTGTGCCGGGCCGCGTTCGAGACGGTGCCGGCGCCGTGAGCGACCCGCGCACGGCCGACATCGTCTACCTGCCGCGCTGGCGGCCGCGCGGCAGCCGGGCCGGCCTCCACCGGGGGCGCGACGCCGGCGGCGCCGGCCCGTTCCGCGATCAGGTGCCGTTCCTGCAACTGCCGGATGCCCGCCGCATCGACCTGCGCGCGACGCTGCGCGACCCGTTCGAGGGCGTGCATGTCCGCCGCTTCGAGGCGCGGACCGCGGTCGAGACCTGGGTCCTGGTCGATCTCTCGGCCTCGATGGGCTTTTCCGGCACGGCCGACCGGGCGCGGCTCACGGGCGATCTCTGCCGGGCCCTGGCCGTCTCGGCGACCCGGATCAGCGACGGGTTCGGCCTGATCGGCTGCGACGAGACCCTGCGCGACGACCTCACCCTCCCCGCCACCCGCCACCGGGGCGCGGCCGTCGCCGCGGCCGAGCGGGTCGCGGGCGCGCCGCGCGCGGGACGCGGCTGCGCCGGCATGCTCGAGGCCGCGCGGCGGCTCGCCGGGCGGCCGAAGCTCGTCTTCCTCGCCTCCGACTTCCGCTGGCCGGAGAGCCTGATCGCCCGAGTCTTCGCCGCCCTGGCGCCGCACGACACGGTGCCGATCCTGCTCGCCGACCCCGCCGAGGCGGAGGCGCTGCCGGCCTTCGGCCTCGTCGAGCTCGACGACCTCGAGGGCGGCGGCCGCCGCGTGGTCCTGCTGCGCCCGAGCCTGCGCCGGGCCTGGATCGCCCGGGAGCGGGACCGGGTCGCCGCCCTGGAGCGCGCCGCCGCGCCCTTCGCGCGCCGGGTCTTCCGGCTCGCCGGACGCTTCGACGCCCAGGCGCTGACCCGCCACCTGATGACGACCTGAGCATGGGCGCGCGCGGTCCCGCCCTCCTGCCGGCCGGCCTCTCCGCCGGTCTCTTCGCCAGCCTCCGCGCCGGCGTCCTCGCCGGTGTCCTGGCCGGCATCCTGGCCGCGCCGCTCGCCCTGACGGCCGGCCCGGCCGCCGCGCAGGTGCGCTCCGTCGAGGTGCGCAGCCCCCGGCCCTTCGGGATCTTCCTGGGCGACCTGGTCGAGGCGCAGGTGGAGATCCTGGCCGATCCCGACTTCCGGCTGCAGCGCGCGACCCTGCCCCGGCCCGGTCCGGTGACCTACTGGCTCGACCTGCGCGCCGTCGCGGTCGACGAGGCCCCGGCGGCCGGCGGCCGGCGGGTGCGCCTGCGCCTCACCTACCAGAGCTTCTACGCCGCCCTCGACGCCCGCACCCTGGAGGTGCCGGGCTTCCCCCTGACGCTGGCGAGCGAGGCGGCGACCGGGCGCACCACCGCGGCCGTCCAGGTGCCGGGCTGGAGCCTCGGCGTCTCGCCCCTGCGCGAGGTGCAGCCGCAGCGGCGCGAGGATCCGGCCGAGTACCTGCGCCCGGACGGCCGGAGCGGGCGGGTCGATCCCGGGCCGGACGTCGCAGCGGCGGCGGGTCTCGGCGCCCTCGCGGGCCTCGCCGCGCTGGCGCTGGCGCACGATCGGGCCTGGGGACCGTTCCGGCAGCGGCGGGGCCGGCCCTTCGCGGCGGCTCTGCGCGCGCTCCGGCGGCAGCGGGCGGGGGCCGGGCCCGATCAGGCCTACCGGGCGGCGCTGCTGGCCCTGCACCGGGGCCTCGACCTGACCGACGGGAGGCGGGTGCTGGCCGACGATCTTGGCGCCTTCCTCGCCCGGCACGGGGCCTTCCGGGGCCAGGCGGCGGGGCTCGCGCGCTTCTTCGAGGCCTCGCGCCTCGCGTTCTTCGGCGGCCGGCTGCCGGCCGCGCGCGCGGCCTGGCCCCGCGCCGAGGCCGAGGCGCTCCTGGCGCGGCTCGCGGCGGCGGAGCGGAGCGCGTGAGGCCGTGACCGATCTCCTCGCCCGCCTCGGCGCGACCGATCCCTGGGTCCTGTGGCTGCTGCCGCTGGCGCTGCTGCCGCTGGCCCGCTCGGCCCTGCGCCGAACGGCCGTGCCGGCGGTCGCCGCCGCCCCGGCCGACCCCCTCTCGGCCTGGCTCGGCCGGGCGCTGACGCTCGCCGGCGTCCTGGCCATCGCCGGCCTGATCGTGGCCCTGGCAGGCCCCTACCGGACGGGCGCAAGGATCGAGCGCCTCGGCATCGGCGCGCAGGTCTCGCTGCTGATCGACCGCTCAGGCAGCATGAACGAGACCTTCGCGGGCCGGCAGCCCTCCGGCGCCGAGGAATCGAAGGCTGCGGCCTCCCGGCGCCTGCTGGCCGATTTCGTCGGCGCCCGGGCGCACGATCTGTTCGCCGTGACGGCCTTCTCCACCGCGCCGATGCTAGTCATGCCGATGACCGACCGCCACGACGCCGTGCGGGCGGCGATCGCCGCCATCGACCGGCCCGGCCTCGACTACACCAATATCGGCCGGGGCCTCGGCATGGCCCTGTCGCAGTTCGGAATCGATGTCGGCGCCTCGCGGGTTCTCCTGCTGGTCTCCGACGGCGCGGCGGTGATCGACCCGCGCATCCAGGACCAGCTGCGCGCCGCGGTCGCGCGGATCCGGCCGAACCTGTACTGGCTGTTCCTGCGCACCCAGGGATCGCCCGGCATCGCCGACCGGCCGGCCGGCGAGGACACGCCCCAGGCCGCGCCGGAGCGCCATCTCGACCTGTTCTTCAAGAGCCTCGGCGTGCCCTACCGCGCCTTCGAGGCCGAGGGCGCCGAGGCGGTGGCCGCCGCCATCCGGCAGATCGAGGCCCTGGAGCGGGACCCGATCCCCTACGTCGAGGAGCGCCCGCGCCGGGACCTGACCGGGCTCGCCGCCGCGCTCGCCGCCCTCGGCCTCGCCGCGCTCGTCGTGGCCAAGCTCGCCGAGGCGGACCTCGCGGGGGCCCCGGCCGGTGCGGAGACCGCGACGGAGGCCGCGGGCGCGGCGGCGCGGAGGGCGGCATGAGCGCCGGCGCCCTCCTCGACGGCCCGGCCCCGCGCCGCCGCGCCGCCCTCCCCCGCCTCGGCGCCGCGGCGGCGTGGCGCCGGGTCCGGCCGGCCCTGCTGGTCGCGCTGCCGCTGGTCCTCGCGGCCGCCGCCCTGTGGTTCGCCGTCTCGGGCTGGAGCGCCGCGCGCGACGACGACCGGATCGCCGCCCTGGAGGCGGGCCGCGACCGGCCGGTCGAGCCGGATGCGCGGCCGGCCCTCCTGGCGGCACGGATCGGATTCCTCGCCGCCCGGGACCGTCTCGGCGAGACCGAGCCCCTCCTCGACGCCCTCGACCGCGCCGGCGCGGTGCGGGAGGCGGCCCGGGCGCGGTACGTCATCGGCAACGCGCGGATGCGGCAGGCCTTCGCGCTGATCGGCCGGGGCGACCTCGACAAGGCCGCGCCCCAGGTGACGCTGGCGCGGCAGGATTACCGCCGCGCCCTCCAGGCCCGGCCCGAATTCTGGGACGCCAAGTACAACCTCGACGTCGCCTCGCGCCTCGTGCGCGACTACCCGGAATTCGACCGCAAGACCGGGGACGAGCTGCGCGCCGAGCCGAAGAAGATCTGGACCGACATCCCCGGCCAGCCGCGGGGCGGCCCGTGAGCCCGCGGCGCGTCCTTCCCCCCGTCCTGCCCTCGGTCCTGCCCACCCTCGTCGCCCGCAACCTGCGCGACGGGCGGTTCCGCGCCCTGGCGGCCGCCCTCGCGCTGGCGCTGGCGGCCCTGGTCGCGCCGCCGATCCCGGTCACCCGCACCGGCGTGTCGGTGCTGGCGGTGGTCGACATCACCGGCAGCATGGCGGTGCGCGACTATCCCGCCGCCGGCGGGTCGATGAGCCGGCTCGAGACCGTCAAGGCGGCGCTTCGGGCGACGCTGCCCGACCTCCCCTGCGGCTCGCGGGTGGCGCTCGGCCTGTTCACCGACCGGCGGCCGTTCCTGCTGTTCACGCCGGTCGAGGTCTGCGCCGACTTCGCGCCGCTGGACGGCGCCATCGCGGCCCTCGACCCGCGCATGGCCTGGGAGGGGGACAGCCGCATCGCGGCCGGCCTGTTCCGGTCGATCGCCATGGCGGGGGAGATCGACGCCGACCTCCTGTTCCTCACCGACGGCCAGGAGACGCCGCCGCTGCCCGCCTCCGGCGGCCCGACCTTCGACAGCAGGCCCGGCGCGGTGCGCGGGCTGATCGTCGGCGCGGGCGGCTACGGCCTGTCGCCGATCCCGCGCTTCGACGATCGCGGGCGCGAGACGGGTTTCCTCGGCGAGAGCGACGTCCAGCAGGAGAACCGCTCCGGGCCGCCCCCGGCCGACGCGGAATCCCGCGAGGGCTACAACCCGCGCAACGCCCCCTTCGGAGCCCAGGCCGCCCACGGCACCGAGCACCTCTCGTCGGTCCGCGAGCCCTACCTGAAGCGCCTCGCCGCCGAGACCGGCCTCGACTACGTCCATCTCGACGGCCCGGGCGGTCTCGCCGCCCCTCTGCGCGCCGCGGCGACGCCGCGCCCGCTGCCCGGCCGCCTCGACCCGCGGCCCGCCCTCCTGGCGACGGCCCTGGTTCTGACGCTCCTGGCCCTCCTGGCGGGCCCCCTCGCCCGCGCCCTTCGCGCGCTCCGCGCGCGCGCGGGCCACCCTGCTCCAACCCCTGCTCCAACCGGAGCGATCAGGACCTGACCATGCGGATGCCCCTCGCCCTCTTTCCGGCCCTCGCCCCGGCCCTCGCCGTCGTCGGCCTCGCCGGCGCGGCGCTGGCCCACGGGCCGACGCCGCAGAAGATCGACCAGTCGATCACCATCCAGGCGCCCCCGGAGGCGGTCTGGAAGGTGATGGGCGATTTCGGCGGCATCGGGCGCTGGCACCCGGACGTGGCCAAGGCCGAGGCCAGTGGCGGCAACGTCGAGGGCACGACCCGCCGGGTGACCCTAAAGGCCGGCGGCACCCTGGTCGAGGGGCTGGACGAGTGGCTGGCCGACGGCCGGACCTACTCGTACCGGATGTCCGACCCGGACCTGAAGGCGCTCCCCGTCTCCTCCTACTCGGCGACGCTCACCGTGACCCCGGACGGGACCGGCTCCAAGGTGTCGTGGATCGGCCGCTTCTACCGGGGCGACACCGGCAACGAGCCGCCGGAGACTCTCAGCGACGAGGCCGGGCGCGCGGCGATGAACCGCTACTTCGCGGACGGGCTCAAGGGCCTGAAGGCGGCCGTCGAGGGCCGGACGACCCATTGAGGCCCCGCATGCGCCACCTGTGGCTGATCGCGACGCTCGCGGTCGCGGTCGCGGCCGGGACCGGCGCTGGGACCAGTGACGCGTCCGCGGCCGGCGACCCGGTCTGGGTCGTCAGCCAGCAGGGGGCCGAGCTGGCGCGGATCGAGGCCGGGAAAGTGGCCGGGCGGATCCCGCTCGGGCCGGCGCCGGTGGCGGCGGCGACCGACCGGGCCGGCCGCCTCTATCTGACCCACCCGGACGGGCGCGCCGTCACCGTCGTCGCGCCCGGCGCGCCGCCCCGCCGCCTGCCCGTCCCCGGCCAGGCCTTCGGCCTCGCGGCGAGTCCGGACGGGGCGCGCCTGTACGTCGGCGACTGGTCGGGCGACCGCGTCCTGCGGATCTCCGCGGCGACCGGCGCCGTCGAGGGCGCCGCCGCGGTGGGCCGCGACCCGGCCCATCTCGTCCTCGACCGGCGCGGGCGGCTCTACGTCGCCGACCGCGAGAGCCGTCAGGTCAGCGTGATCGACACCGGGACGATGGCCCGCGTGGCCGTGGTCCCGACCGGCGAGGCGCCCTTCGCCCTGGCGCTCGCACCGGACGAGGCCAGCCTCTACGTCGCCAACGTGCGCAGCGGCGACCTCACGGTGATCGACACGGCGACGCTGCGGGCCCGCGCCACGGTTCCGGCCGGCCGGATGCCCTACGGCGTGGCGGTTACCGGGGACGGCAGCCGCATCCTGGTCACCAACCAGCACGCCGCCGCCGTGACGGTGATCGACGCGGCCCGGCTCGAGATCGTCGCCACCGTGGCGGTGGGCCCCTATCCCGAGGGCATCGCGGTGGTCGGTCCGCTTGCCTACGTGGCGAACTGGTTCTCGGACGACGTCTCGGTGATCGATCTCGCCACCTGGCGCGAGACGGCGCGCATCAAGGTGGCGGAGGGCCCGCGCACGGTCCTGGCGGGGGAGCCCGCGCGATGAGCCGTGCCGGCCGCATCTGGATCGCGTCCGGGCTGGTCCTGCTGGCCCTCGGCGCCTGCGACCGCGGGGCGGACGAGCGCGCCGACGCGCGCGCCGACGAGGCCGGCGCGGTGGTGGCCACCATCGCCGAGGGTACCCTGCCGGCCTGGCTCGCGCCGACCGACGGGACCGACCCGGCCCGCTGGCTCGCGGGCCGCGAGGCCGGCAAGGCCCTGCCGGCCGACGATCCCCGCGTGCGCGCGATGGCGACGGCACTGGCCGGAGCCCGCGACGGCTTCATCGAGGACCCGCGCATGATCGCCAACCGCACCGTCCAGCTCGGCCAGATGCTGGCCGAGGCCGGCATCGGCGAGGGCTACGGCGCGATCCTCGACGGTCTCGGCGGCATCGCGGCGGAGCGCGGCCGCCGCAAGAGCCTCTACGGCGAGATGTGCCAGCACTACTACAACGCCCGGATGCAGGGGGCCGACCACGCGGCCGCGCTGGCGCGCCTCGCCGGCCCGTACCCGGTCGGCGAGGGGACGCCGTGAGCGCCGCCCGGGCCTCGGCCGACCGTCCGGCGGGGCGGGACGGCCCGCGGGTTCTCGACGCGGTGCTGATCGTCGACGACCATCCGGTCGTGCGGCGCGGCTTCCGCCATCTCGCCGAGGATGCCGGCGTCCGGGCGGTCCACGAGGCCGCGGACGTGGTGTCGGGCTACCGCACCTTCCACCGCCACCGGCCCGGGCTGGTGGTGACCGACCTGGGCTTCCGCGACCAGGGGCTGTCGGGCCTGTCGCTGATCCGCCGGGTGCGGGCCCTTGAGCCGGCGACCCGGATCCTCGCCTTCAGCATGCACGACGATCCGGTGATCGTCGCCCGGGCCATCGAGGGCGGGGCGCACGGCTTCGTCCTGAAGGACACGGCGGTGACGCGCTTCCACGAGGCGCTGGCGACCGTGTCGGCCGGGCACAGCTACCTGCCGCACGAGGTCGCGACCAAGATCGCCATGCTGAATGCCGGGCTCCTGGAATCGCCCCTCGCGCGCCTGACCGCGCGGGAGGTTCAGGTGCTGTCGCTGCTGGGGGCGGGCAAGTCCAACGAGGCGATCGCCGACAGCCTGTCGATGAGCCACCGGAGCGTGTCGGCCGTCGTCTCGGGCATGAAGCAGAAGCTCGGCGCCGGCAGCCTCGCCGACCTCCTGCGCATCGCCCTGTCGCGGGACGGGCGCCCGGTGTGACGACGACCGCCGTCAGCGGGCCGGGGCTACCGCGGCACGATCAGGCCGGGAACGATCGATCCCTGCGGCCCGAACGTCGCCTCGGCCTTCCGGCAATTGGCCGCGACGTCCTTCTGGTAGGCCGCGATGTAGCGGGTCGCGGTCAGGTGCAGGTCGCCGGTCTCCAGACTCGCCGCGTCGACGCCCAGGGCCTCGACGGTCTGCTTGAGGCGCGCGGGATCGCTGCGCAGGCCGGGACATTCGAGGTTCACGAAACCGGCGAGCCCCGCGAGCTTCGCGGCCTGATTGCGCCGCGGATCGGCGGCCGCCGGGTCCTGCGCCTGCATCGGGGGCTGTCCCTGGGGCTGGATCGGGGGTTGCGGGATGGGCTGCGCGGGGGGCTGCGCCTGAGCGTGGGCCTGGGCCGTCAGAAGACCCAGGAGGCCGGCCGAGATCGGGCCGGAAAGACGGATCGCGCGCATCGCTTCTCCCATCCAGTCGCAGGAGCAGCGCGTCCGTCGACCGTCACCGCTGCGAAGAGTCGCGCAGTTCTATGCCGCTGGATCGGAGATTTACAATGCAGACCAAGCTTATAATCGTCTTAGTGACTCTGGCCTGCGCGACTCTGCCGGCGAAGGCCGCCCGCCTGACCGTGGACGACAAGGCCTCGCTGTGGCCGCGGGCGAGCGCGACCGACAAGATCGATTTCTCGACCCGGATGGGCCGGGCCTTCCACACGCTGTCGCCCAAGCTGGACGCAGCGTACTTCATGCGCTGTCTGGAGGAGACCGCCAATATCGGGGACACTAAGGACCTGCGGCTCGAGGAGATGGTGCGGACCTGCATCTCCCTGGTCCGGGACGAGGCCGAGTGAGCGGCCGGCCCGGCCTCACGGACGGCCTCACGGACGGCCTCGCGCGGCTTCACGCACGATGGGCGACGATGTTGACCAGCCGGTCGAACGGGTCGCGGACGTAGAACCGCTCCACGCCCCAGGGCTCACGGGCCGGGCCGTACAGCACGGGCAGGCCGGCCCGCCTCACGCGGGCGAGGACCTCCGCTAGGTCGTCGACCTCGACCGAGATGTCGGGAACCGGCGTGCCCGAGCCGCCCGCGCTGGCCACGCTGATCTGCGGCGTCGCCGACATCCCGGGGGCCGCGAAGGTCAGGATCCAGCCGTGATCCATGACCACCTCCAGGCCGAGCACCTCCGCGTAGAAGGACCGCGCCGCCTCGACCTGCGTGGTCCGGATGTTGGTGACGATCCGCCTCACGGCCATGGCCCGGTCCCCGCTGCGCGCCGCCTATCAGAGGGCTCCGCGGGCGGCCCGGCAAGGCCCGGCAAGGCGCCTCGGGAATCCGGGTCCCGGCCTCGTCCCGGCTAACCGCCCGGAAGTGCACGCAGCGATTGAAAGCGGGCCTCCGGAAAGAATCCGGAAAGCTCCCCGATGGTACCGTCCGCGCCGGTGGGACCTCGCACCGTCCAGCAGAATGTTCGCCCAGGCGGACGATTGGGATCCCCGGGTATGAACAGTGGGACGGTCGCGCTGCGGGAGAAGGCGAAGCTCCTCGACACCGTTCTCGACACGATGGATCAGGGGCTGATGATGATCGACGCCGCCGGCGTCGTTCAGGTCTGTAATGCCCGCGCCCTCGCGCTGCTCGACCTGCCGCCGGACCTGATGCGGTCCCGCCCGACCTTCGAGGCGGTGCGGCAATACCAGATCGCGCGGGGCGAGTTCGGGAAGGCGAGCGAGACCCTGCAGCGCTGGGTGGCCGCGGGCGGCCTGGAGTGCCGCGCCCACACCTACGAGCGCGAGCGCCCCGACGGCACCGTGCTGGAGATCCGCACCGTGCCGCTGCCCGACGGCGGTGCGGTGCGGACCTTCACGGACATCACCGCGCGCAAGCGGGCCGAGGAGACGCTGCAGGTCAGCGAGACCCGCCTCGCCCTGGCGCAGGATGCGGGCAGCGACGGGCTCTGGGACTGCGACCTCACGACCGGGGAGGCGTGGTCCTCCGACCGCTGGTGGGGGGTCCTGGGCTACGAGCCCGGCGAATTGGCGAGCCACGCGCGGACGTGGCGGGCCCTGCTCCACCCGGAGGATGCGGGCGCGGCCGAGCGGGCCCTGATCGAGCACCTGAGCGGGCGGGCGCCGACCTACATGTCCGAGCATCGCATGCGCCGCAAGGACGGCTCCTGGGCCTGGATGATGACGCGCGGCAAGGTGGTGGCGCGCGCCGCCGACGGCCGCGCGGTGCGCTTCATCGGCACCCAGATCGACATCAGCGCCCGCAAGGCCGCCGAGGGGCAGGTCGCCCACATGGCGCGCCACGACGGCCTCACCGACCTGCCCAACCGCGCCCTGTTCTACGAGCGGCTCGAGATCCGGCTCGCCGACCTGCATCTGAACGGCGGCACCTGCGCGGTGCTGTGCCTCGACCTCGACCGCTTCAAGGCCGTCAACGACAGCCTCGGCCACGCGGCCGGGGACTTCCTGCTCCGGGCGGTAGCCCATCGCATCCGCGCGGTGCTGCGGGCCGACGACATGGTGGCGCGCTTCAGCGGCGACGAGTTCGCCGTGCTGGTGGCCGATGCGGACGACCCTGCCCGCGCGGAGGCCCTGGCGGCGCGCCTGATCGCGGCCGTCCAGGCGCCGATCCCCTTCGGCAAGCGGCGACTGAAGGTGGGCCTGAGCGTCGGCATCGCCCGGGCACCCGGCCACGGCTTCGACAGCGAGACGCTGGTCCGCCGGGCCGACCTCGCCCTGTACCGGGCGAAGACCGAGGGGCGGAACACCCACCGGGTGTTCGAGCCCGCGATGGACGCGGCCGAGGCGGCCCGGCGCGATCTGGAGCGCGACCTGCGCCAGGCGATCGAGGGCGACGAGCTCATCCTGCACTATCAACCGCAGGTGAGCACCGCCACCGGCCGGCTTCTCGGGTTCGAGGCGCTCGTGCGCTGGGAGCATCCGACCCGCGGCCTCGTGCCGCCGAACGCCTTCATCCCCCTGGCGGAGGAGAGCGGGCTGATCCTGCCGCTCGGTGAGTGGGTGCTCCGGGCCGCTTGCCGCGAGGCGGCCCGCTGGGCGCACCCTCTGAAGGTGGCGGTGAACCTGTCGCCGCGCCAGTTCCAGCAGGCGGATCTGCCCGAGCGCGTGCTGTCCATCCTGACCGAGACGGGCCTGGCGCCGACGCGGCTCGAACTCGAGATCACCGAGACCCTGATCATCAACGACATGGCGCGGGCGCTCGGCATCCTGCGCCGGCTGAAGGCCTTCGGCGTGTCCATCGCGATGGACGATTTCGGCACCGGCTACTCATCCCTCGCGACGCTGCAGGCCTTCCCCTTCGACAAGATCAAGATCGACCGGTCCTTCGTGGGCCATGTCGAGGTCAGTCCGCAGGCGGCGGTGATCGTGCGGGCGGTTCTGGGGCTCGGCCGCAGCCTCGGGATGAGCGTCGTGGCGGAGGGCGTCGAGACGGAGGCGCAGATGCGCTTCCTGGCCGCGGAGGCCTGCGACGAGGTCCAGGGCTACCTGATCAGCAGTCCGCAGCCGATCGAGCGGTTCGCCGCGCAGATCGACGCGTCCGAAACGTTCGTGCCACCCGGCCGCCCCGATTCGGCCGTCGCCTGAGGCGCGCCGCGACGCCCCGGCGACGGCCCGGACGACCGAACACTCGTCGTGGTATCCGGCGCGGAGCGCCGAGCGGCGGCCCTACCGCCCGCCTCTGTGGCACGGCCGCGACACCCGCCGACGACCGCCTGTGGATGACGCGACCTGCCCCCGATCCGTCAAGGTTCGGATGCCAGCGTGACCGCGCACCTCCGATCCGGCTCCCTCAGCTCCGCCATCCCATGTTCGCCCAGCCCCACGCCCTCATCCTCCGCCATCGCGAGCGCGTCGCCGTGCTCATCTCCTCCGCGCTGTTCCTGGCGGGCGCCCTGCCGCTCTTCTGGGCGATCGGCTGAGGCTCGATCCCGGGCCAGCCGCATCGTCGGCTGGCCGTCGAGCTTCCGCGCCGCCGCGCTCGCGAGGACGGGGGGCCGCGTTCGGCCCGCCCGAACGGCGAAGGGGCCGCCTCCTGTGGGAAGCGGCCCCTTCGCGTGTCGGGTCGGGTGCGACGGTCGGGATGCGAGCGTCGCACCCGACCGTCGCTGGTCGATCTCAGTAGGAGCCGAACTTGTAGTTCAGGCCGGCGCGGACGACGGCGAACTCGTCGGAGCGGCGACCGATGCCGCTGTAGACGACCGGGAAGTTGTTGGCGGCGTTGATGACGAACGCGCCCTGGTTGCGGGTGTTGCGGTCGAGGTTGACGTACAGGCCTTCGACCTTGAGCGTCACGGCCGAGGAGCGGAAGAAGTTCAGGAACGAGTCGGTGGGCAGGGCGTACTCGATGCCGCCGCCGACGGCCCAGCCGGTGCGGAAGCTGTCGTTGCCGGC
>NZ_FOMM01000051.1:0-12197 GCF_900112625.1 Methylobacterium sp. 13MFTsu3.1M2 | reverse complement strand
CAAGGTCGTCAAGTTCGCCGCCGACATCACCGCGCAGGTCCAGGAGCGCCACCGGCGCGTCGCGGCGCAGCGGGCGATCGGCGTCGACCTCGACGCGATCGGCAGCGCGGTCGAGGGCGCCAGCCGCCGGACCGCGGAGGCCGTCGACCTCGCCGGGCGGGTGTCCGGCGACATCCAGAGCGTGGCCTCGGGCGCCGAGGAGCTGTCGGCCTCGGTGGGCGAGATCAGCCAGCAGGTCAGCCACGCGGCGCGGATGGCCGGCGAGGCCGTCGAGCAGGCCCGGCACACCAGCACCATCGTCGAGGGCCTGAGCGGGCAGGCGGCGCAGATCGGCGACGTCGTGACCATGATCCAGGGCATCGCGGCCCAGACCAATCTGCTCGCTCTCAACGCCACGATCGAGGCGGCCCGGGCGAGCCTCGCCGGCAAGGGCTTCGCGGTCGTGGCGTCGGAGGTGAAGGCGCTGGCCGAGCAGACCGCCAAGGCCACGGATCAGATCCGCGACCAGATCACCACGACGCAGGCCACCACGCGCGAGGCGGTGTCGGCGATCGGCTCGATCCAGGGCACGATCCGGGCGCTCGACGAGATCCCAGCGGCGATCGCGGCCGCCGTGGAGGAGCAGTCGGCGGTGACCCAGGAGATCTCCGGCAGCATGCACACGGCCGCCCGCGGCGTCGGGACCATCGCGGGCGGCATGGCGGCGATCGCGCGGGCCAACGAGCAGGTCGACGCGGCCACCCGCCAGGTTCGGGAAGCCGCGCGCGGCGTCGGCTGACACATACGATCCAGACCTTCGCTTCGCCCGACGATCTCGCAAGAGCGCCACCGATCATCGGAGCGAATGGTGACCGCATCCCGTCTGCCGCGTTCAGGCCGTCGAGCCGGTGTGGGCAAGCTGGCGCGACGGTCAAACGCCCCCTGGCTATAAACGCCATGACTGACGTCTGACTCCTTCCGATCCGGCCTTCCAGCTTGAGCCAGTTTGGACGCCTGAGTGCCGATCTGGCAGCCGCACACGCGCGCGGGGAGCATCTCGGCTCGCGGGTGCCGCACATCCATGCAGGCAGTGAGAGGCTCCTGGAGCTGAGCCGTGCGTTCCAGGGTGCCCTCGACGGGCTGGATCGATCGCTGACCGAGGTCGGCCTGTTGGATCCGGCAACGTGTGAAGCGCTGCGGTGCCTCGTCGATGCGGTCGAGAGGCTCGCCGGTACGGCACAGCGGTTTCCGGCCAACGCCTGACAATCCCAGCGTTTGCGAGGGGGAAGCACAGGGGCGCAGTGTTGTTGATCTCCGACGATCTGTCCCGGTCCGGGCGCCTCGTCCGTGACCTCGGTTCGACACGACACTGCTCGATCCACGACCTCTACGCCGAAGTGGAACCGGCAGTTGTGCCCGACCTGATCATAGGCGACGCGGCACAGCTCACCTCGGACGCGATCGTGCGCTTCAAACGGCTTCTGAAGCCGGTACGCGCAGCGGTCGCGCCGTTCCTGTTCCTGATCCACGGCAACGCCGCTCGTGCCGAGGCACAGGCGCGGCTGCTCGGTGCCGACGATACTCTCTCAGCCACATCGGCGATCGAGCAGCTTCAGGATCAGGGTGGCTCTCCTATCGCGACGGAGCTGGCGGCCGCAGCACGGCTCTTCTTCGTTCAGACCTTCTTCTCCGGCCGGGCGGTCACGCCGGAGCTAGCGAGCACCGGCGCCGAACTGGTCATGCGCGCGGTACAGCAATGCGGCATCCGCGATTGGATCAGCGCCGTACGGCGCTTCGACGAGGCAACGCAGCAGCACTGCCTGATCGTCGCCGGCCTCTCTGCTGCGTTCGCGATCGAGTTGGGGCTCCATGATTTTGACAGCTCCAGGCTGACAAAGGCGGCTCTGGTGCACGATGTCGGGAAGACGAAGATTCCCCTGTCGATCCTCAACAAGCCGGGTCGACTGACCGAGCCGGAGATGACGGTGATGCGCATGCACGCGGCCATCGGCTACGAGATGTTGGTGGACAGCGGCTTCTCGCAGGAGGTGTTGCAGGTCGTGCGGTCGCATCACGAGATGCTCGACGGCTCAGGCTACCCGGACGGCCTGAGGGCGCCGGAGATCCCCGACCTGGTGCGGCTGGTGACGATCTGCGACATCTACGGTGCGCTCATCGAGCGGCGCCCGTACCGGCCGGCGATGACGGGTCGAGAGGCTTACAGCATCGTGCAATCGATGACCGGCCGGTTAGACGCCGATCTCGTCAACGCGTTCCGCCCGGTGATAATTGCCTTCGATCCAAACGGCGCCTAGCACGGCGGCTTCGGTATTGACCTTCTCAGCGGGGGCCGCGCCGTTCCCGCCCATTTAGGCCTTTGCGGTCTCGATGATGACCGCACGGCTCACCAGACGTGCTTCGGAAGACCTGTTCTCGACAGCGCCGCGTGCGGCTGCGGCCGGCTCAGGAGGTAGCCCTGGACCTGCCCGACGCCCTCGGCCCGGGCGAGTTCCAGCTGCTGCGCCGTCTCGATGCCCTCGACCACCGTGGTGATGCCCAGGCTGACGCCCAGGCCGGCCACGGCCCGGATGATGGCGCGCGCGTCGGGGCTTGTCTCGGCCTCGCTCATGAACGAGCGGTCGATCTTGATCTTGTCGATCGGGAACCGGCGCAGGTAGCTCAGAGACGAGTAGCCGGTGCCAAAATCGTCCATGGCGATCCGGATGCCGGCGCCGTTGAGCGCGGCGAGATTGTCCCGGGTCGCCTCGCTCTCCTCCAGCAGCGCGGTCTCGGTGATCTCGATCTCCAACCGCGCGGGGGCCAGGCCGGTCTCCGCCAACACCGCAAGCACCTCCGCGCCGAAACCCTTCTGACGCATCTGGACGCTGGAGACGTTGACGGCGACATCGACGGTCTCGGGCCACGCCAAGGCATCCAGGCAGGCCCGCTTCAGGATCCAGCGGCCGAGGGGCAGGATGAGGCCGGACTCCTCCGCCAGGGGAATGAAGGACAGCGGTGGGAGCAGGCCGCGTGTGGGATGGCACCAGCGCACCAGCGCCTCGACGCAGGCGACGTGTCCGTCTCGGGCATCGACGAGGGTCTGGTAGTGCAACTCGAACTGCTCCGCCGTCAGCGCGGCCTGGAGGTCGGCTTCGATCTGCCGACGCGCCTCGAAGGCCTCCGACATGCTGGCTTCGAAGACGCTGACGATGCCGCGCCCCTCGGTCTTCGAATGGCGCAGGGCGAGGTCGGCATCGTGCAGCAGCGGGTCCATGTCCAGGTCCTGGACCGCGCGGATCGCGAGGCCGATGCTGGCGCCGGTATGGACGCGGCCGCACGCGAGATCGAACGGCTCCGACAGGACGTTGACGAGGCGCTGGGCGGTCGATGTCGCAGCGGCACCGACACTCACGCGCTGCACGAGCGCGAACTCGTCGCCGCCGAGGCGGGCCACGACGTCGCCCCGCCGCGTGTTCCTCCGCAGCCGCGCGGCGACCTCCTGCAGGAGCTCGTCGCCGGCCGCGTGCCCGTAGGTGTCGTTGACGAATTTGAAGCGGTCGAGGTCGATGTAGAACATCGCTAGCAGCGGCTGTTCGTCGTCCCGCGCCTCGACCAGGTCGCGGTAGCCCTGGCGCATCGACCGGATGTTGGCAAGGTCGGTCAGGGCGTCGTGGTGGGCCAAGTAGGCGATGCGCTCCGCGCTCCGCCGCTGCTCGGTGATATCCTCGAAGGTCGAGACCCAGCCGCCGCCGTTCATGACGCGATAGTTGATCGCCAGCGTGCGTCCGTTGGTGAGTTCGCGCGTGATCGGCGCGGGCTCGATCGATTGCAGCGCGTCCTGGGTGCTGCGCTCGATCTCCTCGAGACTGAGTCCCGGCGAGTAGAGGCCCCGCGCAACCAAAGAGGCACAGATATCGTGCTGGGTCATGCCCGTGAGGATCATGTCCTGCGGGATGCCGAAGATGTCGCGATAGCGCCTGTTCGACACGACGAGGCGGCCCTGCGCATCGAACATGCACAAGCCCTGGATCATGTTCTGCAAAGCGGCTTCGAACAGACGACTCTGTTCAGTCGCGACCATGCTTGGGAAGGCGATGCTGGCATTATTGCCGAGCTCCGCATGCGAAGCTACGGCCTTGTCCCGAACAGAAATCGACGTGTTTGCATGTCGTAGGAGCACCTCATCTCCCGGACTATGAACAGCCTCGACAAGCCTCAGATCGGGATGGGACACAGGGGCTTCCTTAGCTACAGATTGCCTTTCCTACAGCAAAAACGCACCTTTTCCAAATTAACAGATAAGATCGCGCAATTATATCACGAGGCAAATCTGGCCGATATTCGAACAAAGATAAGATATTGCAATATTATTTTCGCAATCACGCCAGCTCGAAATCATGAAAAATACAAGGATTGTTTTATATTCGAGAGGTGCACTTGCGTAAGTGACCGCGGAGGATGGCGAAGGGACCTCGGCCCTTGAGCCGGAAGCGGTCGATCCGCAATCGACCCAACACAGACATTCAGGTCGCCGTCCGTGCAACCCAAAAGCAGCCACTTCTTGGTGGTGTAGGGCGCAGCTTGATGGCGCAGCTCGCCCAAGAACAGAGACGAAGCCGCCGTCAGCGTCAGGCTACTGCGCGGGCTGTCCCGCGCGCACGCCCTGGCTTTCATCATATCGGACCCGGGCGCGTTGGATGCTGCCCTGGTTGGTGTTCGCCCAAGTCACGAGAGCCATAACCGGAGTGAACAGGGTCCGCCCCATATCCGTTAATTCATAATCCACGCGCGGCGGAATAGTCGCGAATAGTGTCCGTTTGACCAAGCCGTCGCGTTCCAGTCCGCGCAAGGTGATCGTCAGCATCCGTTGCGAGATCCCGTCGATCCGACGCCGCAGCTCATTGAACCGAACCGGTCCATCCTTGAGCGTGGCGATGACATACAGGCTCCATTTGTCGGCGACGAGATCGAGGATTTCGCGCACCACCCGGCAATCGTCACCTTCGCCGGGGGTAGGAAAATCGATGTCACTAAGTGTCATAGGAATGCCTTCTTGCGAGGGTCGGAGCAGGCACTTTAATAGAGTCGGTAACAATAAATTACCGTCCTGGTCGTGTCGGAGCAACGATGGCCTCCATACTCCTTGTCACGTCGAGCACCCGTGGCGCCGATAGCCTCTCCACTCGCTTCGCGACCCAGATCGCCGAAGGCTTGATGGTTCGCACAGGCGGCACCCTCTCGATCCGCGATCTCGCGGCCGCCCCGCTGCCGCATATCGGACAGGCCTACATCCAAGGCCGCGTCGCGCCCCCCGAGGAGCGCACGCCCGAGCAGGCCGAGGCGGTCCGCCTTGCCCAGGAGCTTGTCGATGAGGTGAAGGCCGCCGACTTGATCGTCCTGGGCTCTGGCATGATCAATTTCGGCCCGCCGTCGCAGCTCAAGGCCTGGTTCGATCACATCACTTGGCCGGGCGTGACCTTCGGTTACGGCGAAGGCGGCAGGCCGCGAGGCTTCCTGACCGGCAAGAAGGTCTATCTCGTTGCCGCCGCAGGCGGCGTCTTCTCCGAAGGCGAATGGGCCCCCTTCGATTTCCAGACCGGATATCTGCACCACCTGCTGGGCTTCATCGGACTGACCGACGTCGAACTCGTCCGGGTGGAAGGCACCGTCTTCGGGCCGGAGGCGGCCCGGGCCGCCATCGACGTCACCGCAGGCCGGGTCCGCTCGGTCCTGGAAACGCTGCATGCGTGATCTGAGTGGTCCCCAGTCCCGTAGGCCCGATCAGGGTGATGCCATGACGCTGCCAATCGACCTTTACACCGAGGTCACTTGTCCCTGGTGCATCATCGGACACCATCGTCTCGACAAGGTTTTGGCGGAGCGTTTCCCCGAGCTCGACGTAGACATCCGTCAGCATCCGGTCCTCCTGCTTCCCGATGCGCCCGCGGAGGGCCTGCACATTCCCGACCTTCTCCGCTCGCGCTATGGCGTGACCGACCCGAAGGTGTCGTTCGCCCGGCCCGAGGCGGAGGCGCGGGCGTCCGGCCTCGACCTAGACCTGAGCCGCCAAGCCTGGACCTACAGGACGCAGGCGGCGCACGGGCTGATCCTCGCGGCGCGGGAACGCGGTACGCAGCACCGGCTCGCAGTCGCGATTACCGGTGCCCATTTCCTCGAAGCCAAGAACATCTCGGACGCCGATATCCTCGCCGATATCGCCGTGGCCTACGGGTTCGAGCGTCAGGAAGCCCGCGCGCTGGCGCTCGATCCCGCGCAGCACCGACGCGTCGAGCAGGAGGCGGCCCGGTCGGCAGCCGCCGGGGTCAGGTCGGTCCCTCACTTTGTCTTCGGAGGCCGCTTCGCCGTTAGCGGGGGACGCAGTGAGGAGGAGATTGCCTTGGCCATCCAACAGGCCACGGGTGGGGCTACGATCAACCACTAGGGATCGTAAGCACGCTGATAGCCCGTGAGCAAATGGATCGAGCGTCGTTCGACTGAATGAGCAAGATTTGCGTCGGTCGACGGTCGGAAGCTGCAGAAGATACAAGGTCCGCTTCTGTCCGTTGCTGCTCGGAAGCGGACCGGCGGAAGCCTAACCCAAGCGGCTGTACCGCACCCGATTCAACCCAGACGCAGAACGGGCTCTGTGCTCTTCTCCGAAGCGGACGTGCAGGATGCACAGCAAGGGCAACTCAGCGCACCCACCCCGCCTTGATGGCTGAGGCGACTTCATCGACGAACAGGCGCGTCTTCGCAGGCACCAAGCGGCCCGGTGGCATCACGGCGTAAACGCCGCCGTCCTCGCGTCCGCCCCAACCCGGCAGCACCGCGACCAGACTGCCATCGCGCAGGGCCGGTCCAGCCAGCCAGTCGGCCGTGAAGGTGATGCCGGCGCCCTCGACCGCCGCGGCCAGCAGAACCTCCGAGTGGTCCGCGACGAGCGTGCAGTCGGGGCGCACCGTCTGTCGCCGGCCGCCCTTCGTCAGCGGCCAGTCGGGCCAGGCGGCGTAGCCGGTGAAGCCCAGGCAGGCATGGCCGGCGAGGTCGGCGGGCGTAGCCGGGTTGCCCCGCTCGGCCAGGTAGCCCGGCGAGGCCACCAGCAGGTTCCGGTAAGTCGCGATCTTGCGAGTGGTCAGGCTGCTGTCGCGCGGCTTACCCGCCGCGACCCGGATCGAGACGTCGATGCCTTCGGCGACGAGGTCGACGAAGCGGTCGGTGAACCGCAGGTCCAGCCGGATCAGCGGGTGACGTGCGAGGAAGCCGGGCAGCAGTGGCGAGACCCACTGGCGTCCGAAGGTCAGCGGCAGGGAGACCCGTACGAGTCCCTGCGGGCTGGCAGCATGGTCGCTGGCCTCCCGGCTCGCGCTCGCCAGCTCCTCAAGCAGCGCCTGGACGCGCCTACAGTAGGTCGCGCCGACCTCCGTGAGCGCCACGCGCCGCGTGGTGCGCGACAGCAGGCGGACCCCGAGGCGTTGCTCGACTTGGCTAACGCGCCGCGACAGCACTGAGGCGTCCCGGCCGAGCGCCTCCGCGGCCTTGGCGAAGCTGCCCGCCTCAGCGACCGCTACGAAGGCAGCCAGCTCGTCCAAGCTGATTTGATCTGGCAATTCCTGCATGACCTGCACGAGTGAAATGCGAGGAGGCCGGATTAATCCGACCAGGTGCAAGGCGTACATCGGGTGCATCGAAACGTCGAGGAGACACAAACGATGAGCACCTTCCTCAGCATCGGTTCCGGCCCAGGCATGGGTCTCGCGACCGCGGAGCGCTTCGCCCGCGAGGGCTTCCAGGTCGTCCTGAGCGCCCGCGACGAGGGCAAGGTGAGGGACCTCGCCGAGCAGCTCAAGGCCAAGGGCCACAAGGTTGACGTCCGCACCGTGGATGCCGCTGACCCCGCCAGCGTCGCGAAGCTCGTCGAGGGCGTCGAGCGCGACTTCGGCGGCATCGACGTGCTGCACTTCAACGCCGCCTCGATGCGCAACCAGACGCTGGCCGACCAGCCGCGCGACAGCTTCAACACCGACCTCGCCGTCAACATCGGCGGTGCCGCCGTCGCCGCCCAGGCCGCGGCGCCGAAGATGCTCCAGCGCGGATCGGGCTCCGTCCTGTTCACGGGCGGCGGCTTCGGGCTGCAGCCGCATCCCGAGTACCTCTCGCTCAGCATCGGCAAGGCCGGCATCCGCGCCCTGGCGCTGGGCATCTTCGAGCCGTTCAAGGAGAAGGGCGTACACGTCGCCACCGTGACGGTCGCGGGCTTCGTCACCACCGCCGAAGACGCCAACGCGGTCGCCGAGCACTTCTGGCAGCTCCACAGCCAGCCGAAGGGCGCCTGGGAAGTCGAGGCCATGTACACCCCGAAGGGCTGAGCCATTTCAGGGTGACCGACGACACGCAAGCCGATCCACGGAACGGGGGTACGTCGATGACGACGCAGACGCTGAAAGGCCAACGCTTCCTAATCGTCGGCGGGAGTTCCGGGATCGGCCTGGCCATCGCGGCAGTGGCCCTCGCGGCCGGCGCCGAGGTCACGATCGCCTCCCGCTCCAGGGAAAAGCTGAACGCCGCCATCGGCACGCTCGGGACCGGCGCCAGCGCCGCCGTGCTGGACACCGGCGAGGCCGAGGGTATCGAGCGCTTCTTCGCCGATCAGGCGCCCTGGGACCACATCGCGGTCTCGGCGGCCGAGACGGCGCGGGGCCCCGTCCGGCAGTTAGACCTCGATGCCGCGAAGGCGGCCGTGGAGAGCAAGTTCTGGGGAGCCTACCGGATCGCCCGGTTCATGCGGATCAGGGAGGGTGGCACGCTGACCTTCATCTCGGGCTTCATGAGCGAGCGGCCCCAGGCCGCCGCTCCGCTCCAGGGCGCGATCAACGCGGCGCTGGAGAGCCTCGCCCGCGGGCTGGCGCTCGAACTCGCGCCCACCCGGGTCAACACCGTCTCGCCCGGCCTGATCGAGACGCCGCTCTGGTCGCGCATGCCGGAGAAGGACCGGGCGGCCATGTATGCCGGCGCGGCCGAGAGGCTGCCTGCGCGGCGTGTGGGCCAGTCCGAGGACATCGCCAACGCGGTGATGTTCCTCGCAACCACTCCGTTCGCGACGGGGTCGAACGTCCGTGTCGACGGCGGCGGCACCATCGCGTGATCGAATCCCCAGTCCTCGACGCCACCCAAATGTCGAAGACAGGGTCGACGGGCGGACGCCAAGCGACCGGTGGCAGCATAGCTTGGTTTCGCTGACGACCATGTCCGATTATGGGGCGGCAAGCGCCCAGAGCCGACGCGCAGGAAGCCACCCGCTGCAGTCATAACCCGCCGTCGGTCATGCGGCCGGGATGCGGACATCTGCGCGGTCGGCAGAGGGTCGGGAGCGGACTTGTCTCGAATATGAAACGCCGTCCATCCAATCAGCTAGGTGCCAAGATGGGCATGCCGTTCAGTCACGGTGTTGCTGCTTGAACGACGTCATCACGCCCGTTGGTAGAGAAGCCTTCCGCCTCAAGCGTTCTTGAGCGGTCCGCGCTCCCAGGTAAGATCCATCAGCCATAGGCACAAGAGAACCTTGAGCTATGGGCCTATTGGCCCATTGAGGGGAAGGTGGCTAAGCTCGACGTAGAGCCCGCTTTCGCACTGTGAGCCATCTCATGAATCGAGAAGAGGCAGACGGTGATGATTGGCGTTCGGTCAGCACGCGCGTTCCCGATGAGGAAACAATCAGGATAGCGAAAGAGCGGGCTCGTGAGCTTGGCCATGGCCGCTCTGCGGCTCAGCCGTCTGAAATACCTCCCGCTGGATGGCGGGACATTCTCATGAGGGTCTTCTGGGCGGTCCCTCGCGACCGTGTTCTGTCAACGGCTGGTGGCGTTGCCTTCTTCGCCCTTCTATCCACGTTCCCAGGCATCGCGACGATCGTATCACTCTACAGCTTGTTCGCAGATCCTGCTGTCATTGGCCAGCACTTGAGCGTGCTCATAGGGGTCCTACCCGACGGCGTTCTCGATCTGATTTCGGCTCAGCTTCAGCACGTTGCCCAACAGGGCACAGGGACCCTCAGCACGGCCTCACTGCTCAGCTTCCTCATCGCCTTTTGGAGCGCCAACTCAGGGGTTGTCGCCCTCTTCGACGCACTGAACGTCATCTATCGGGAGCGCGAGAAGCGAGCCTTATTGCGTGTCTACGCGACCACCTTCCTGTTCACGACGACCGGAGCCATCGTCACAGTGGCCGCTATCGGCATCGTGGTGGGCGTTCCCATTCTGCTGAACGAGATCGGCTTTGGTGCACGAACGGACACAGTGATCCGGATCATGCGTTGGCCAGCTCTGATCTTCCTTGTTAGCCTCGGCCTTTCGCTTGTTTATCGATACGGCCCAAGCCGCCGTGAGGCAAAGTGGAGATGGGTCAGTTGGGGTAGTGCCGTTGCCGCGATTGGATGGGTAGGCGCCTCGGCCGCATTCTCTTGGTATGTCGTAACCTTCGATAGCTATAACCGTATTTATGGCTCTCTCGGAGCTGGCATTGGCTTTATGTCCTGGATCTGGATCTCGATAGTCATCGTCCTTCTTGGTGCTGAACTGAACTCCGAGATGGAACGGCAGACAGCGCGGGATAGCACCATTGGCCAACCGAGGCCGTTGGGATCTCGAAAGGCATTTGCCGCCGACACGGTCGGGCCACCCTAAGGGTTTGAACTCACCAGCTTGGGCATTCGAAAGGTGTCTTCCGACCCATACCAGCCGCTTGGGCCGCCGTCGGTGCGTCCCGGAAGCGGTCATTCGCACTCGTCCTCCCTTGCCATCGATACTGCCGAGGGCACACCCGCTAAGAACTGTCCGAGGGGTACGCCGTACGCCTAAGCGGTTTTCCGAAACGCCGCCTGCCTGCGGGATCGCCCCCCGTTCATGGTGGTGCCGAGGCCCCTCGCGGAGAAAGTGTCTCAGAAAGCGCCTGTCAACTTCTGGACGAAGCTAATTTTTTATACAGGTTACGGTCCGACAACCGACCATTCGGCTCTCGGATATATCGAAATGATCTTCGTCACACAGGCGGACGGCCGCGTGACCTACGTCAGCCCCGAGTGGGCCGCATTCACCGGCCAGGCAGCTGCTGAAGCCGTGGGACACGGATGGCTCACCTGCATGCATCCTGACGACTACGAGACTGCCGTCACTTTCCTGCGCAGCGTCCGTGATCAGCAGAGCGAGTACAGCCTCCGCACTCGCCTACGTCGGGCCGATGGCAGCTACGCCTGGGTGATGATCGGCGCCGTGCCATCCTATGGTCCACCGGGGCAGACCTTCCTGGGCTACCTAGGCTCACTAACCGAGATCATCCCCAGCGGCTCGGAGCCGCTGAGTGCCTACGGCACCCTCGCGCGCTTTGTCCCTCCGCCTACGAGCCCGACGACGCCACCCGGCTCAGCCCTGGAAGCCGTAGCTGACTACCTGCTGATCGCGCACGGGCTCATTGAGCAGGACAGCGCCAAGGAAATGCTCCCTGTGCTGAGACAGGCACTCGTGGTGGCGGGCATTCTGCTGGCGCGGAGCATGAGCTCGTCTGAACCGACCGACCGCTTCCATTGAATGGGCTGCTGTACGCCCAAGGATGCCATAAAGTCGGCCCTTGGCTGTTTCCGAGAGCGGCTATTCGTAAGCCCTCCGGCAATTTCGGCTCGGGATGGGAAGCGAGCCCTGACCCATTGCACTGAAACAGACGGCCCGCCTTCGACCCATATGAGCCTTTCGAGCGTGCCGCGGCGCTTCTCGAAAGCAGACGCCCGTCACCTGCGCTGCATGAGCGATAGATACAAATCCAAGACCGACGGTCGCCAACCCGACGGGCTGTGCCCGCCTGTATCATCGGATCTCGAAACATCTGAAGCGAGGCTGACCCAAACGTAAGCGTCGTTCTCAGGCCACGGCTTTGAGGGGCTGTGGTGCGTAGGCCCAGGGTAGCAGGTCGTCGATATTGCTCTGCGGGTGGCCGGCGACGATGCGGGTGATGACGTCGGTCAGGTAGGCCTGCGGCTCGACCCCGTTCAGCTTGCAGGTCTCGACCAGCGAGGCGACGACAGCCCAATGCCCGGCCCCACCGTCCGAGCCGGCAAACAGCGCGTTCTTCCGCGTCAGGGCCAACGGCCGGATCGCCCGCTCGACGGTGTTGTTGTCGATCTCGACGCGGCCGTCGTCGAGGAAGAGAGACAAGCCGGCCCAGCGACTGAG
>NZ_FOMM01000036.1:0-52218 GCF_900112625.1 Methylobacterium sp. 13MFTsu3.1M2 | reverse complement strand
GACGGCGCGCGGCGAGGTCGGTCATCACCGCGTCGCCGTAGCTCTGGCCCGACAGGCTCGCCAGGCCGCCCGGCAGCGTCGCCGGGCCGGCCGCGTAGAGCGGGTCGAACACCCGCGCCCGCGCCGCGTCCGGCCGCGTGCCGGCGGCCGGGCGGGCGAGGTCGAGGGCCGCGCCCACGGCCCGGGCGTTGCCGGTCTGGGCGAGGCCGAGGCCGGCGAGGCTGCCGTAGGCGGCGGGCGTGACCACGAGGTCGAGGCCGGTGGCGGCGTAGAGCGCGTCGAGGCGCGTGCCCGCCGGCAGGCCCGCTGCCGGCTGGGCGAGCCCGCTGAACGAGCCCGACAGCCCGGCCTGCGCGGTGAGCACGCCGAAGCGCTGGCCGAGCGCGGGGGTGAAGCTGTTCGTGGCGTTGCCGGTGATGCCGCGCAGCTCCGGCACCAGGGTGCCGTTGGCCGAGACCGTACCGGTCGGGCCGAGCGCCAGCAGGCGGGCGTAGCTGCCCGCGCCGGTGCCGGTGCCCGGTCCGTCGATGTCGAGGCCGAGGCTGCTGCCGGGGGCGAACGCCACCGGGCCGAGCACGGTGAGCGTGCCGGGGGAGTTGCCCGGCCGCAGGGCGCCCGCGACCGTGACCGGGGCCGCGACGGTGCCGATGCCGCGCAGGGTGCCATTGGCCGCGACCGTGACCGGCGAGGTCCAGAGGCCGTTGAGGGAGAGCGTGCCGGCCTGGATTGTGGTCGGGCCGGAGAAGAGGCCGGGGCCGGTGAGCGTGAGCGTGCCGGGGCCGGCCTTGGTCAGGCTGGTCGGGCTCGCGGTCTCCAGGATGGCGCCGGCGTAGGTGGAGGCGGCCGCACTGGAGACCGTGAGGGCGCCGTTGCCCAGGACGGCGGCGGCCGGGCCGGCGAGGTCGGTGAGCGTGAGGGCGGTGCCGCCGAGGTCGAGGGCGCCGGTGTTGGTCAGGCCGGTGAGCCCGGCGAGCGGGCCGGTGATCTGCACGAGGCCGGTGTTGGTGAGCGTGCCGTTGAACTGCCCGGACAGGCGGGCGATGCCGGTGTTGGTCAGGTCGGCGGTGAGGGTGCCGTCGCTGGCGACGAGGCCGGCGTTGCTGAGGCCGCCGGAGGCGGTGAGGCTGGCGCTCTGGGCGACGGCGACGAGGCCGGCATTGGCGAGGGGGCCGGCGAGGCTGTAGCTGCCGCCCGTGGTGACGGCGAGCGTCGCGCCGGCGGCGTTGGCGAAGGGGCCGGTGCCGGCCACGGATCCGGCGACGGCGAGCAGGCCGGCATTGTTGGCGATGGCGCCGTCGATGCGGCCGGCGCTGGCGAGCACGGTGCCGGCATTGGTCAGGCCACCGCTGATCGTGCCGCTGGTGGCGAGGAGGCCGGTGTTGGCCACGCCGCCGCCGATGGCGCCGATGTTGCTCAGGATGCCGCTGCTGATGACGCCACCGCCGATGGCGCCGGTGTTGAGGGCGGTGCCGGTGTTGCTCAGTCCGCCCGCGAGGGTGCCGGCGTTGACCAAGCTGCCGCTGTTGGTCGCGCCGCCGCCGATGGTGCCGGTGTTGAGGGCCGTGCCGGTGTTGGTCAGGCCGCCCGCGACGGTGCCGCTGTTGGACAGCGTGCCGCTGTTGGCCACGCCGCCGGCGATCACGCCGCTGCTGAGCGCCGTGCCGGCATTGGTCGCACCTCCGGAGATGGTGCCGGTGTTGACCAGGAGGCCGGCATTGCTGACGCTGCTCTGGGTCCAGCCGGCATTGAGATAGGTGCCCGCACTCTGGACGGAGACCGGTGAGGTCAGGCTGCCGCTGGCGGACAGGAACAGGGTGCCGCCGGCGACGGTGGTCGGTCCGGCATAGGTGTTGGTGCCGGCGAGTTCGAGGGTGCCGAGCCCGACCTTGGTCAGGCCGCCGACGCCGGAGATGGCGTTGGCGAAGCGGCCGTAATAGGCCTGTCCGTTGTAGGTGGTGTTGACGGTCCAGTCGGAGGTGAACTGGCCCGGGCCGTCGATGGCCTTGCCGAGGTTGAGCAGGCCCCAGCCGAAGGTGGCGTTCGGGGCGTTGGCGGGCCCGTCGCCGAGATGGGTGGCGGTGGTGAACATGGTCTGGGCGATCTGCGGCGCCGTCAGGAACGGGAACGCCTGACGCAGGACAGCGGCGGCACCCGCTACGTGCGGCGCGGCCATCGAGGTGCCTTGCTTAGATCCGTAGTTTGAGCCGTTAAGCCCCGTTCCGACCTGGACGGTGGAGTAGATGTTTGTTCCCGGCGCTGCAATGCACCACGCCGCTGTGACACCGCACAGATTACTGAACCAGGCAATTCGGTTGCTGGAGTCAACTGCGACTACAGACATGATGTAGCCAGAAAGACTGGAGAAGTCGATCTTGCTCTGATCGACTGGTCCGACCGGAGCTACATCCACGCTTTCCATGTTGGCGGAGTTCAGTCCGCGGCGAGTGTAAAATTGGTAGATGCCGCTATTGGCATTTTCGGGCTTGATGAACGGGTATAGCGCGGCACCCGTCGGACTCGTCGTCACATCGGGTTGATCCAGACGTTCATTGCCAGCCGCAAACACCAAAAGCATGTCGCGGTCGACCGCCCGCTTTATCGCTCGATACTCATTAATATCGCCTAGCGTGTATTCTTGTGTCGTCAATCTCCGATAGGTTGGATTCGGAATGCCGTTACTATCGAATGGTTCGGAAACAGCAGGTCCATAGCTGCCATTTAAAACCCTAGCTTTCTGCTGAGCTGCGTAATCGATTGCATTTGCAGTATTCGTCAGGTCGAAGAGTGCTAGGAGCGTGCTGTCGAAAGCGACGCCCATCATACCCGTTCCGTTGCGGGCTGCTGCTATTGTTCCCGCTACATGGGTGCCGTGGCTTTTGGGGTCCGTGTCACCGAGAAGAAAAGGATCGTTTGGAGGAATGAAATTGCGGGAATATGGAGAAATACGGCCGAGGCGGTTATTAAATTCGGGATGATTCGGGTCAATGCCGCTATCAACAACAGCAACCAGGACGCCGTTTCCGGTGAAGCCGCGCGCATAGGCGGTCGCGGCGTTGATCGCTGCCAACCCCCAATCAGCCCGGTATTCGGGCGTGTCGAACTGCGCCGCCGTCAACGGAACGCCGAAGGCATCGAAGGTCGAGGGCGAGCGCGCCGGCACGGTCTGCGCCGCCACAGATCCCAGAGCCAGCGCGAGCGTCGCGAGCGAGCTGCCGACCAGCAATCCGAGCCGCACGGGGCCGCGCCGCCGGCTTCCGGCGCCCCCGCCCCGGCTCGGATCACAGGATCCGGTCACACGCTCTACATCGCTATACTGTTGGACCACCGGACTGACCCCCGTCATGCCTGCCGCAAGCTTTGCACGGGGGTTAGGAAATGCGGGTTTAACGGACTATCACATTGCGGCCACACTCGGTGCCGCGCGCGACGTCCTGAAACGGGGATCCCCCTTTCTGGAACGGATAGCCCCCCGCAATCGCGAGCTTGGCCGAGCGCCGCGGTTCGATGCGGCCAGATCGGGCCAAAACGGCGCCGGGACCAGCCCGCTCCCACGATGCGGCCACAGGCACTGGCGGAAGGTTCGCGCGGCGGTGAACCGGGGGGCCGACGCCCGTCGATTCCCCTCCGGTCCCGGCCGCCCTGAGACGGTCGGCGCCGCGCGCGTCATCGTCCGACGATCCTACCAGCGATAGGTGAGCGTCCCGAACACGCTCCGGCGGAACCCCTCGAAGACGTAGCCGGTGTAGAAGCCCGACGTGAAGTACCGCTGGTCGAAGATGTTGTTGGCGTTCACCGACAGGATTGCGCCCTTCCAGGCCGGGTTCAGCTGGGCGAGGTCGTAGTTCAGCGAGGCGTCGACGAGGGCGTAGGCCGGGATGCGATCGAAGTTGGTGGCGTCTGTCCGCTCGCCGACGTAGCGCACGCCCGCCCCCGCCCGGAAGCCGGCGAAGGGCGAGTTCAGCGGGAAGGTGTAGTCGGCGAAGAGGGACAGGGTGTTGTCCGGCGCGTTCGGCAGGCGATTGCCGACGAGCGCCGGGTTGGTCGCGTTCCGCGTGACCTTCGTGTCGAGGTGGGCGTAGCCGAAGATCAGGTTGAACCCGTCGAACAGGCTCGCCTTGCCCTCCAGTTCGAAGCCCCGCGACTCCGCCGCGCCGGTCACGATGAAGAAGCCGGGGTTGCGGGGATCGGCCAGGGGGATGTTGGTCTGCGTGATCTCGAAATACGACGCGGTGACGAGCGCGTTGGTGCCGGGCGGCTGCCACTTGACGCCGCCCTCGATCTGGCTGGCCTCGCGGGGCGGCAGCGCCGACCCGTCCGCCCGCTGGCCGGCGATCTGCGGGTTGAACGACGTCGAGTAGGCGGCGTAGGGCACGATTCCGGCGGCGAACTCGTAGCCCAGGGCGGCCCGGTAGCTCAGGGCCGAGAAGTTCTGGTTGTCGACCGTCGTCCGGTTGAGGGTCGCGACCGGCAGGTTCGGGAAGTTGAAGGTGGTCCGGACCTGCTGGTCGACCCAGTCGTTGCGCAGGCTCCCCGTGAGGATGAAGCCGTTCCACTTCATCTGGTCCTGGACATAGGCGCCCGTCTGCTGCTGGAGCGCCCGGGTCGAGACGTTCGTGCGCTGCGGGAAGGCGATGCCGAGGTTGTAGACCGGATTGTACAGGTCGATCAGGCGGTTCGCGGCGATCGTCGGGTAGCCGTTCGGGAAGGTCCGCGCGTCGCGGCGGTAGTAGTTCTGGAAGCCGACGCCGAAGACGACGTCGTGCTGGACGTCCCAGGTGTCGAAGCGCCCCTGGATATAGTTGTCGGTCAGGAGCCCCTGGCTCGACTGGTCGCGCAGGTACGGGAAGACCGAGACGGCGAGGAAACCGGGCGGCGTGAAGGCCGGGCTGGCGCCGACCGCGTCGAACTTCGAGGTGGTCTCGTAGGCCCGGAAGGCGGAGTGCAGCAGCCATCCCGGCGCGAAGCTGTGGTCGAGGATGTAGCCGATCTCCTTGTTCTCCAGGAGGCCGGTGTTGAAGTTCGGCTGCCCGACGAACGGGCTGCGCGGGAAGAAGCCGCGCGCGCTCGGCAGGATCGAGCCGACGATCGGCAGGCTCTGCTCCGAGCCGCCGCCGCGGTACTCGGCGTACTTGCCCAGCACCGTGAGCGACGTGTCGGCGTCCGGCCGCCAGGTCAGAGCCGGGGCGATGAAGGTCCGGTCATCCGGCGTGTACTTGACCTGGCTGTCGGCGTTGCGGACGAGGCCGGTCACCCGGTAGGCGAATTGCGGCGCCCCCTCGACCGGGCCGGACAGGTCGAAGCCGGCCTGGACGCGCCCGTAATTGCCGCCCTGGATGAACACCTCGTTGAACGGCACGAAGGTCGGGCGCTTCGAGACGAGGTTGATGATGCCGCCCGGCTGGCCCTGGCCGTAGAGGACCGAGATCGGCCCCTTCACGACGTCGATGCGCTCGTAGGCGTAGGGCTCGATGTTCTGGTCGAACGAGTTGAAGCCGTAGCGCAGGCCGTCCTCGTAGACGCTGTCGAAATTGTTGGCGTTGAACCCGCGCAGCGTGAAGGTCGGACCGCCCTGGCCGCCGGGATAGTCGACGGCCTGGACGTTGGGCGTGTAGGCGACCGCGAGGTTGACGTCCTGCACGCCCCGGACATTCAGCTCGTCGCGGGTGATGACGCTGACGGTGGCGGGCGTTTCCAGGATGGAATCGTTGCCCTTCGAGCCCGCCGTTGACCGGGTCGCGACGAAGCCCGTCGTCCCGAAGGTCGGCTGCTGGGCCTCGACCGAGAGCTCGTCGAGGGTGACCGACGCGGCGGCCGCCCCGACCGGCGTCGGCGCGTTCGAATCCCCCGGCGGCAGGGACGCCTGGGCGTAGCGCGGGTTCACGAGCGTGATCGTCGCGTGCTTCGCCGCGCGGTAGGTCAGCCCCGTCCCGTCGAGCAGCTGCGTCAGCGCCTCCAGGGGCAGGACGTCCCCCTCGACGCCCCGCGTCGCGAGGTTCTCGGTCAGCGCCGTCCGGTAGGCCAGCGACAGACCCGTCCGCGCGATGAGGCTCGCCAGGGCCGGCTCGAGGGGGCCGGGCGCGATCGAGAGCCGAACGCGCCGCTCCGAGAGCGCGCGCGGCGGCGCGGCATCGCCGGTGGCGACGGGCACGATGTTGAGCCGCTCGCCCGCCCGCACGAAGGTCGGGGTGATCGAACGGTCCTGCGCGGCCGACGCCTGCCCGAGCGCGATCAGGGACGCGCTCGCCAGGGCCGCACCGCGCCATGGACCGCCCGGCGCGCGGCCGAGCGTGCCGCCAAGATCCCACACTGCCATTCATGCCCCCGTTCCGCGGAGGGCGGCGCGCTTGGCGCGCGCTCCGTGGCCCTCACGGACAAACGACAATCGAGGCGCGAAACTCCTGACCTCCCCGCGTCGGTTTTTTCGCCTCGTCAGGCCGGCGGCCTGACGAGGACGAGGTACGGGGTCAGGCGCGTGACGCGCAGGCCCATCGTCGCGGCCAGAACGTCGAGCGCGTCGTCGGTGTCGCGGATGTCGAGCGTCCCGCTGAAGCGCTGCGCGCCGAGCCCCGAACCGAGCAGGACGATGCGCCCGCGCCGATAGCGGTTCAGGTCGGCCACGACCGCGGCGAGGGGCTGCCCCGTGACGACGAGCTTGCCCTCCCGCCACGCCGTGGCGCGCCCCACATCGCCGCGCTCGACCATCAGATGGCCGTCGGCGCTCCGGAGGGCGACCTCGCCGGCTCCGATGGTCACGGCGCCCGCGGTCGTCGACGCGTCCACGCGCCCCTCCGCCACGCCGACCGGTTCGGCGTCCCCGCCGGCCCGGACGAAGAAGCGCGTCCCCACAGCGCGCACCCGCAACCCGCCGCCGTAGACCACGAAGGGTCGGGCGCTGTCGGGCACGACATCGAACACCGCCTCGCCGCGCAGCAGGTGGACGTCGCGCGCGGCGGCCGTGAAGTGCAGGGCGAGCGCGGTGTCGGTGTTGAGGGCGGCGCGGCTGCCGTCGGGGAGCCGCGCCGTCTCGATGTCCCCGATCCCGGTCCAGACGTCGGCGCGGACACGGTCGAGGATCCCGCTCTCGTAGATGATGAATCCGGACAGGCCCAGCGCTGCCGCGAGACCGACGAGGCGCGTCGGTGGCGGCCGCCTGCGCCGGCGCGTATCGGGCACGCGCCCGGCGATGCCCCGCCACGCCTCCATCTCCGCGTAGGCCTCGGCATGGGCCGGGTCAGCGGCGCGCCAGGTCTCGAAGGCTGCCCGGTCGGCGTCGGTCGCGTCGGGGGAGGACAGGCGAACCACCCAGAACGCGGCCCGCGCGTAGATCGGGTCGTCCGCGGCCTCGTCGTCGCCCGCGGGCTTGCGCTCCTCCTCCATGTCGACCCGCTGCCCGCTCCGCCCGTCCGACCTATGAAGACCATCGAGGCCGCGAACTCCTGACGTGCCCGATCAGAAAAACTCGTGACACGCGCGGCGAATGTGCAGCAGCGCCTTGATGAGGTGCTTCTCGACCATGTTGCGGCTGACGCCGAGACGGACGGCGACCTCCCCGTTCGAGAGGCCCTCGACGGTGCTGAGCAGGAACGCCTCCCGGCAGCGCGGCGGCAGCCCGTCGATCGTTGCCGCCACGAGGCGCAGCTGCTCGCGGGCGATCACCTGCGTCTCGGTCTGGGCGTGCCCGTCCACGACGCTCGACAGTTCGAGATCGGTCATGGATCGGAAGAGGCGCGCTTCGAACCGGCGGCGCTTGCCGAGATTGGCGGCGACGTTGCGCGCGAGGTGGAACAGGAAGAGGCGCGGATGCTCCAAGTCGGTGGTCGTGAGTGCTTTGACGAGGCGAAGATACGTCTCCTGCGCGGCGTCGGCTGCGTCGGCAGGGTTCCCGAGTTTGCGAAGAAGGAACCGCTGGAGGTTCAGGTTCTCACTACGATGTAGGGCATCCAATGATACCGCCGCCATAACTCCAATCCTCAGGTGCCTCGCCGACGCACACGAGCGCGCGGCGCCGACTGATTAGACTGTCACGCCGAGGATAGATGCAAGCGTTCTGAACGCTTTTAGCCGATCTAAACTGATGCACCTGCTCTCAGCCAAACGCTTGTTCGGCCGCAACGAAACAGCGATGCGAATGCAGGGCCTTGAACTGGAATAGCTCTAGTAGAACGGCTGTTTTCCATGTTCTGTTGCAAATCTGCGGCATGGATCGGGGCATGCCGGTGGCGCTCTTGGACCCGGCTTCGCGCCGTTCGTGGTCGAGACGCGCTCAGCGTCCCGGGGCGGCCTTCCGTCAGCCGTCGAACGCCCACGTCCTCGACATGGTGCTCGAACCCGGCCGATCGCGGAGCCGCCCGTTCCGGCCACGCACCTTCGCCTCGCAACGCGGCCTGCACTCTGGCGCTGCGAGGGTCGGAAAAGGGTCGGACTTGGTCCGTGCGGCTATATCCGCTTCGCTACATCTGCCGTCCCACAGCAAAAATGGCGGCATTCCACCCGGAGCCGCCCTTCGGCTGTCGGCCCATCTCAGACGGTTACGCCCGTGGTGGGGACGCCGACAGGCGGACGTTCTGATCTCCTGGCCGTATCATGGAGGTGCGGTGCGTGACCGCGATGATGGTCAACCCGTCAACAAGGTCACGTAAGCCGTCCATGATGTGCCGCTCGGTCTCGTCGTCGAGGGCCGAACTGGCTTCGTCCAGAACGAGAATCGCCGGTTCGCCGTAGAGCGCCCGCGCGATGGCGATGCGCTGCCGTTCACCGCCCGACAGCTTGAGGCCCCGTTCGCCCACGACGGTCTCAAACCCTTCCGGCATGGCCTCGATGCGCGTGAGGATGGAGGCCTGCGCGGAGGCCCGGCGGAGGCGCTCCGCGTCGAACGGACGGCCCAGCACGATGTTGGCCGACAGCGTATCGTTGAGCAGTGTCACCTCTTGCGGCACGACGCCGACATGGTTGAACCAATCATCGCTCGCGATGCGAGTCAGGTCGGTTCCGTCGGCGAAGATGTGGCCGCCGCTCGGTTGCAACCCCTTCAACAGCAGGCGAACGACGGTTGATTTGCCTGCACCGGTCTCACCCGTAAGGAAGGTCGGCGTGCCGCGGCGAGCGACGAAGGAGAGGTCGGCAACGCCACGACCATTGGCGTAGCGAAAGCTGACGTTCTCGAAAGCGACGATGCCGAGGGACGGCCGGTAGGGCAGCGGATCGGCGGGCTCGAGCTCTTCCGGTGCTCTCCACATCATCGCTAAGGGCCGGAAGCGGGCCGCCGCTTCGACCGACTCCTTGATGGCCATGCCGACCATGTGGAACGGCTCATTCAACTGGATCAGCAACGTGTTGAAGAGCACGATGCCGCCAATCGAGATCAGGCCGCCCTCGAACCGGGGGACGAGGATCAGGAACGTGACGGTCAACTGCAAGGCTGCAGCGATGCCCAGAAGCCCACAGAAGGCGCTGCTCACCAGCGCGTAGCGCCGCAAATTCGCGAAGGCATCACCCGCGCTGGCAGTAAAGCGCTCGGTGATCCATCGTTCGCCGCGTGTCTGGCGCAGGGTGTCGATGACGGCGATGGCGTTGCCGACCAGGCGCGCATTGGCCTGACTTTGATTCATCGCCTCATTGAGAGCGGGTTTGACTTTGCCGATACGCGTGTAGTCGAGCGCGATCACGACCACGCCGTAGATGAATATGATCAGGGCTATGTCCCAGCTGACGAGGTTGCCGAGGACTAGGACGCTGAAGGCGATCTGGACGCATCCAGGGAGCAAGCCTCCGAGCCCGAGCTGGGTGATGAGGTTCAGCGTCTGGGTTCCCTGCTGACGGGCAGTCCCGATCTCCGCGGCGTTGTGCTCCAGGAAGAAGGCTGGCGTCTTGTGTAGGAGGCGCGCAAAGAAGGCCGTATTTGCAATGAACGATAGACGCTCCGCGCAAAGCACGATCAGGAACCGTGATCCTATGCCCAGAGCTTTCGCGCATCCGAACAGGAACGCGTAGGACATGAGGAGCGGGAGCGCGTCGGACCGCACTTGTCCGCGGGCCAGATCGTCGACGGCGCGTGAGAAAAGGTACGGAGCCGAGATCGAGGCCAATGCACCGAGCAAACTGGCCGAGATCACCGCGATGGTCGTCAGGCGGGCGTCACGCCAGTAGGCTCGCAGCAACGCGTTCAGAATCGATATCATTCGAAATTGCCAGGGAAAATCCTGAGGGCGATTTTCGAATCCCTCGCAAGCTTGAGGAATGCAAGATTTTTCGCGGCAATCCGCGACTGGATCTGTCCGCCGCGATGCATCCGCCGTCCGGGAGAGGACGGGCAAGAAGCCAACTATCCCGAATAGTCGCCCTGTTCTGCCCTATGACCGAATGACGAACGAATACTCGATGTCAACACGCTATATGTCCAGCGCGGGATACATCACATACTGCCATGCCAATCGATTATCCCTCACGCAACCCGAAAATTCGACCTGCTCCGATCCAAGCATCAATACAAGTTCTATTTTACTGAAAACCGGAATGAACCATAGGACCTGAGTACGAGAGCACCGCTTGACGCAGGTCTGCACGCGATTCAATTGGGTTTCCCATCTTCCGCGATGTCCGCCGTGAGCGGGCCGGCGGCCATTTCCTCAATGTGTTCAATCGCGGCTTTCAGACTTATGAACGCGCCCAGCGGGCCGCGCAGGTGTACGACTATCTTTCGCCGACTGATCGGGGTGCCGTCCGCGCTGGGCTCGGAGAGCATCATCTCGAGAGCGAGGCGACCGACGCCTCCTCCGACGCCATGCGTCGATGTGGCTTCGAAGTAGATGACGGGAGCTTCGAGGGTACCTTCGACCTCACTGGGGACGATCGGAACGGAGCTGATCTTGGGACGGCTGGTCAACGGTGTGTCTCCGGTGTTGGCCGCGTCGAGGGTGCAACCGGCCACATTGAGCACGCCATGCGGGCGTGCGCCTTCGCCGATGTCCTTCCATCGCTGCCTGTTCGACCTCCTCTGTCGCGTGCCAACGGTCGCCCGACAGAGCCACGATGCGCCCCTATTCAAAAGTGTCGGGACGATCATCGTCTCCCTGAGAGAGCGAACAGAGGACGAGCGTCACCCGGATCGAGAGGCGGACCGTCGATCCTGAGCAGCAAATGCTCCGGCGATGGCACCGCCCCACCCTCCACTTCGAGAGTTCCGCTCACGGGATGACAAAGGGATCCTCGAAGCCGTCGGGATACGTCGAGCAGGCCGGGGCGTCATTGAGCTTCCGACACGGCCATTGCGATCGGGCAATTCGATCGACGAGCTCGAAACGAGAACCGGTCCAGTGGACGAAGCCGAAGTGGGCCCAAGGGCCCGCGGCCTTCGGATCGTCCTTCTCGAGTGGTGGCGAGTCAGGATCGAATTCCATGATCCAGCGCATGGTGGGCGCATAAGGCAGCTTGTCGTCGAGCAGAAACAGGACGCTGCCGCCGTACTTCGTCTGACGCACGCGGTCTTCGGAGCTCAGGACCGGATCCGCCGGCAGCACGTCCGCACTGACATCCCGCAAGGCGCCGTCGGCAGCGAACCGAAAAGCCTTCCGACCCATGCCGTTGTAGCAATTCAACCCCGCCTCACCCTCGTCGCATCGTACGGGCCAGATCAGGTACACGGTGTCTCGGGGGTCCGCTCCCTCGAAGCTGCGGACCATGAACGCGCCGGCCCCCAGCGTGAAGTCAGGACGGCGCCCGAAGCCGGGAGCCGCCAGGTAAAAAGCTTTGCGCAGATCCTCACGGCGCGTGTCACGTTCGAGGTCGAACGCTCGGACAGGGAGGGCCAAGACAGCGTGTGCCACGTGCTCAGGAGCCGGGCCGAAGCAGTAATCGTCGAAATGAAGCCCGAGGAACGAGGTCCCTCCGCCCGCGTCGTGGGGCTTGCAGATCGCCCCCATGGTCCGCCCAACCTCGAGGGGCATCCACGGACTTGGCATGATCGCCGGGACCCGAGGAAGGACGGGTTCGGCGTCAAACAGCTTCATGGCCGCGGGACGCACGATGGCCCCACGTGCGTCACCCAGTCCCGGAGCATGCCCTCGCGCGCACCCAATGCTGTAAAATCCGACCAGTGATGCGGCCACAAAGAGACGGGATAAGGATTTCATCCGACGACCTTGTCGCACGTCCGCGAATAAGCGACGTCACCAGCTATGGTGCAGCAGGAAATCGGCCCTGCATGGTAGGCGAATGTTAGGTTTGCTCGTTGCCGCGAGCCACCAGCGTTCCCGCTCTGACTTCGGCAACCGTCGCAGACCCGTCGGACAAACCCGAGTCCGCGCAGCGCAAGCGCCTGTGTTTCTGTACGCCGCGTAACAGGCGTCGTCACGCCACGGCGATGAGCTAGTCCGCTGACAAGCTCATCGAGGTCTATCGGTTTGCGGGCCTGCGCCGTCACCCGCAGTGAACCGCAGCGGCTTTCCCGGAGCCTGTCCGGTTCGGGTCAGGCACCCAAGGCTCGGACCTCGGCTTCGGTAGAAGCGGCGGGTTTCCGTCTCGGCGGAAAGCAGCGTGCCGATCGGTTCGAGCGGCCGCCGGTGGTTGAACCAGTCGACCCATTCGAGGGTGGCGTACTCGATCGTCTCGAACGAGCGCTCAAGATCTCACGCCGCAGCGTCCATCGCGCCCTACAGGACGCAGCATCACCGGAATCGCTCGGGCCGTCCCCGCCCCTCGAATGACTGGTCGGGCCGCTCGCGCCCCTCGTGTGACTGTACCATCGGGCTCCAGAAGCCATCCGGCGACCAACTGTGCGGCTGCACGGGAACATGCCCGCCGTCCCAGTTGCGAGGCCTCATGTCGGCGATCAGCCTCGACCCAGTCTCGTAGCGGTACATCTCACGGCGGTCGCCATCGGCGCGGCGTCGCACCGCGCTCAGGTCCGTGGTGATGTCGATGGGAGCCATCTTCCGGGAAGCGCTGCGCGGCGCGCGCTTCGCGGTCACGGGCTTCGCATCGAAATAGTCACGGTAATCCCCGTACGACTCGACCGCCATCGCGCCGACCGTCGATCCGAGAAGTATGGCGGCTGCGAGCAACGTCTTCACTATCCCACACCTTCTGCATGCATGGTGGCGTCTAGCAGATCCGCGTTTACGTCGGCCCGCCGAACTGTGTAGGATTGTAGGCGATCTTCAAGAGGATGCGGTGACGTGCGGCACAGGCCGGATGCCGCTCAGGCCGCACGAAGGCGCGGCTCTCCAGCTCTCACGCGGCTCCTGATTTTGCTCCGCCGCGCATCCCGATCTTCCTGGCGCAGGGCAGCACGGACAACCGCGTGCCGCCGCGGGTGACCGAGGAGTATCGCGCGCGGCTGTGCCGAGCCGGCAGCCGGGTCGCGTTCGACCGCGTGCCTGGCGTGGGACATCTGTCGATGGCCAAGGACGCTGCGCCGGCGGCCCTCGACCGGATCGGTGACCGCTCCGCCGGCGTGCGGGCACCGAGCGAGTGCGGTGAGCCTTGACCGCCGGACGGCGCCCTTTAGGGTCGGGTCTCTCCGCTGGGCGAATTCGAGACTGAGGTGGTACCGCCTCAGGATATGCGACCGAGCGAGCCACGTGGCGCGGGAGGCGGGTCCATGACGGACATTCTCATCGTCGGCGCGGGGCCGGTCGGTCTGACCATGGCGGCGGAGCTGGCCCGCTACGGCGTCGGAGTGCGCCTGATCGACCGCGCCCCGCACGCCACGGAGACCTCGAAGGCCCTCGTGGTCTGGTCGCGCACCCTCGAACTCATGGATCGCATGGGTTGCACGCGAGCCTTCCTGGATGCCGGACTGCGCGCTCCCGGTGCCTCGATCCGCAGCGGCGGCAAGGTGCTCGGCAGCCCGCGCCTGGAAGGCGTGGCGAGCGCGTACAACTTCGCCTTGATGATCCCACAATGCGAGACGGAGCGCCTTCTCACCGCGCACCTGGGCGCCTTCGGCGTCGAGATCGAGCGTCAGGTCGAGCTGGTCGACTTCGCCGAGACGGCCGACGACATCGACGCGCACGTGCGACACGCCGACGGGCGCGAGGAGACGGTGAGGACGCCGTGGCTGATCGGCTGCGACGGTGCTCACAGCACGGTCCGGCACAAACTCGGCATCCCGTTCTCCGGCTCGGCGCAGGGGGACGACTGGCTGCTCGCCGACGTGCGCCTCGAGGGGCCCGCAGCACCCCCGGCGGACGAGATCGCGACCTACCTGCACCGTGACGGCCCCTTCGTCGTCTTCCCGATCCCGGGCGGTCGGGCGCGCGTCATCGCGACGGTGGGCAAGGCGGATGCGGCGCACCCGCGGCCGGAGCCCACCCTCGACGACGTGCAAGCCCTCGTCGTTCAGCGCGCCGGCGGCGGCTTCCGCGTGTCTGACCCGGTCTGGTTGACGCACTTCCGCATCAACGAGCGCAAGGTCGCGGATTACCGGCGCGGGCGCGCCTTTCTCGCCGGCGATGCGGCGCACATCCACAGTCCCGCAGGCGGACAGGGGATGAACACCGGTATGCAGGACGCGGTGAACCTCGCCTGGAAGCTGGCGATGGTGGTGCGCGGTCAAGCGAGCGCGTCCCTGCTCGACAGCTACAGCCCAGAGCGCAGCGCGGTCGGGGAGCTGGTCCTGCGCAACGCGACCCGGCTGACCGACATGGCGACGCTGTCGAACCCGGCGGCGCAGACGGCGCGCAACCTCGCGCTGCGCTTCCTGCTCGGCCTCCATGTCGTCCGCGACCGGATGGCGACGCAGCTGAGCGAGATCGAGATCGCCTATGCCGACAGCCCGCTCTCCCTCGGACACGGCGCCGGGGCGCGTTGGGAGCCTGCTGCCTACGCGGGACCGCCCCCGGGCGCCGGCAGCGAGCCGCGCTTCGTCCTCTATGCGACGGACGCGACGCGTGGGGCTGAACTGATCGAGCGCTTCCCCGGCCTGCTCGAACCGACGCGTCGGTCGCTGCCGAGCGGTTCCGACCTCATCGTTGTCCGACCCGACGGCTATATCGGTCTGGCTGCGAGGGACGGCGCGTGGGAGACCGCCGAGCAGTATCTGCGAGCCCTCGCGTAAGGTCCGAGCACCACCTGCTCCGCGCTCGTTTTCTGACCTCGCCGCATGCCCGACTCCTTCGGTCCTGGCCGATCCTCTCAATCAGCCCGGTCCAAAGCCAGTCGGTCAGGTCACACCGGCCTGTCCGTCACGCCCGCTTCGTCACCGCCGCCCACGCGACGTCCCTGGAATGGTCCACGTCGCGCTCAGAAGCGCAGCTGCATCCGAGCAGTCCCCGCATGCGAGAGGAAGTGATCGCCGACTTGACCCTGATACTCGCCGGTCACCTCGATGCCGCCACCGAGGCTGATCTGAAAGCCCAGCCCCATCTCGCCGAGGCGATCGGGGATCGACGATTCCGTAGCGAACAGGCCGAGAGCGCCGGTCCCCTGGAAGCTCGCCCGACCGGTGAAATGGTCGTCCGAGAGGAGCGTCACGCCGAGGATACCGTAAGGCCGGATCCAGCGCCCCGCATCGAGGTCGATCCGGCCGCCGATCTCCAGCATCGGGCTGAACGCCACCAGCGTCTTGGCGACCGGTCGCATGTCGAGGTTGAAGCCGGGGGCCCCGGTCTCTGAATAGGCGGGACTGTAGCTGTAGAGCAGATCCAGATCCGCGTAGGGCTTGAGATACCAATCGCCGAACAGGACTTGGTAGCTTGCCCGCAGCCGCCCGCCCGCCGAGAGGATCCCGGACTTGCTGCGCGCCGTGGCCGTGGCGCCGCCGAAGTCGATCAGGCGCCTGTTCTCGGCCCAGGAATAGCCGAGATTGGCCGATGCCGCGAGCAGCCAAGGGCCGATCTGGTGCTTGAGCGCCGCCGAGACATCGCCGGCATCGCTGGTCGTCCCGGTGATCCGGTCGGGATCGCTCTGGATGGCGCGGGTGTAGGCGCCGGTCAGACCGAAGAACCAGTCAGGGGCGAACTCGGTCTGGAGGCCGGTCTGGTAGCTGAGGGCGGTCTGGCGATAGCCGCCGTCCTCCGCGGTCGCGGAAAGGGTCGTGTGGGCGCTCGTGATCCGCCCCCAGACACACTCGCCCTCCCGCAGGAGCGTGCCGGTACCGCTGAAGGCCGGACAGCTCATGGCCCGCTGAAGACCTTTGCGGGTGTCGAGCGTCCGGTCGGTCAGGATGTCCTGGTTGGACTCGGGCTTCAACTCGTCGAGGGCGGCGGCGTAGGCCTTCTGGCTGTCGACCGAGAGGAAGCGCCCGTAGAGCGTTCCGAGCTGCCTGGTATTGCCGTCCCAGGCATCCTGCAGGCCCTGTGCGACGCTGCGCTGGTCCGGCGTGAGCGTGACGCCCGTCGGCTCCGTGAACCGGGCTCTCGGGACCAGGGAGAGGGTGTCGCCCGACGCGACGATCGACCAGGAGATCGGAACCGCGCCGGAATGGAGGCTGCTGCCGACAGCCATGGCGCCGCTCTCCACGACCTGACCGGCCCGGAGGAAGGCGTACCGGCCGGGCAGCAGCCCGTCGATCAGGTGCGGCTCGACGAGGCCCTTCAGCGATGCGGTGCCGGTGACGGTGAGGAGATCGGCGCGCAGGGCCCCCTCCGGCGCCAGGGGCGCCACGTCGACGAGCATCCGCCCGTACGCGCTCTGCTCGAAATTGCCGGTCACCGTCGCTCGGGCGACCTTGCCGACGCCGCCGATGTCGAGGGTGGCGCTGTTGTGCAGGCGGCCGTTCGGCCCCAGGGCGATGACGCCTTCGGGTCCGGTGCGCAGGATCGCCGAGGTGCCACCCGTGTTCTGGAAACCGCCGTTGACGAAGGTGACGCCCCCCGCCTGGCCGGCAGCCAGGTCCACGTCGCCGATCACGGTGCCGTAATTGTTGATCTCGCCGGCGGAGAACGCGCCGACGATGGCCCGGCCCGAAGCCGCGCTGACCACGGCGCGCCCGCCGATCACGATCGTAGTGGAGCGCCCGCCGTCGATGCGGATCGCCGCTCCGGTGCCGCTGCCGCCCGTGACGAGGCCGTTCACCTGGAGGTTGATCCTGCCGCCCCGCTCCGGGTCGGGTTCGAGGCTCCCGTCGGTGCGTTGGACGCCGGACTGGACGAAGATCGCGTTCGCGTCGCGGCCCGACGTGATGATCGATCCGGACGACGCGACGGAGATGTCGCCGCCCTTGCCGGTCGCGTTCAGACGGCTCTGGCCCGACGCCCCGGCGGCCGGGCCGGCGAGGTCCAGGAGCAGGCCGCCGCCGCCTCCGAGGCTCTGGGCGAGGAGGCCGTGGGACTGGGCGCCCGACGTGCGGATCGCGCTGCCCTCCTCCAGCGTCACCCGGATCGTCCCACCGTTGCCGTCGGACCCGTCGCGCAGTGCGTAGGGCACCGCGTATCCCATCGCCTGGTGCGCGCCGCCGTAGCCACCGCCGCCGCCGATCGACTGCAGCAGCAGCGCCGGCGCCGCGTCGCCGACGGTGGAGACCTGCGCGCCTGCGGTCAGGCTCACCCCGACCGGGCCGCCGCTCCCCGAGGCGCCGCCCGCGCCGCCGATCCCGAACGTGTAGCGGTGGCCGCCCGGGCCGGCCGCCACCGAGGCGAGACCGCCGCCACCGCCGATGCTCTGCGCCAGGATGCCCACCGCCCCGAAGCCCGTCGTGGCGACCGTGCCGGATTGCACGATCGTCACGCCGCCACCATCGCCCGCCACGCGCCCGGAGCCGCCGAGCGTCAGGCTGCCGGATCTCTCGGAGACGCCGGCCGGATCCTCCGGTGGGGCGATCCGCTCGATGTCGAGCGCGGCGAGCAGGGCGTCCGCCAGCGCCTGGGCGTCGCTCTTCGTCCCGCCCGTCGTCTCGCTCTTGGTCTGGCTCTGAATCTGGCTCGCGCCCGGCTCCTTGGATGATTTCGTCCCCTCCGCCGCAGCGGCGGGGGTGTCAGCGTCGGGGGTGTCGGCGTCGGCCTCGGCGGAGGGCGCCGAGAAGCTTCCGCCACCGCCGCCGATGCTCTGGGCGACGACGGCATGCGCCTCGGCCCCGGCGGTGGTCACCGAGCCGCGGTTATCGACCTGGACAGATCCGCCCCGGGCGCCGGTCCCTCCCGATCCGCCGACGGTCAGGTTGAGCGTCAGGCCCTTGTTCGCTTGGCTGCCGGCGACCGTGGCGCCGACGCCGTTGCCGCCGCCGCCGCCGATGCTCTGCGCGTAGAGGCCGTAGGCGGCATCGTCCGCGGTGGCGACGGAACCGGTGTTCACGATCTTGGCCGTGCCGCCGATGTTGCCACTGCCGCCCGTGCCGCCGAGCGTCGCCGTCACGGTCGTCCTGTTGGTCGCCTCCGCGTAGGCGAGGCCGCCCTGGCCGCCGCCGCCGCCGATGCTCTGCGCCAGGATGCCGTGCGCGCCGATCCCCATCGTCCGGACGGTGCCGCCGTTCTCGACCGAGACGCGACCGCCGTTCCCGCCCTGCGCGCCGCTCCCGCCGAGCGACAGGGTGAACGCCACGTCGGGCAGCTTGGTGGCGCCCTTCTTCTGCGCGTCCAGATAGCTCGAGACGCTGCCGCTGTAGGACTTGAGCGCCTTGCCGAAATCCGAGCTCTTGAGCTGATCCGCCAGGCCCTTGTACGTGTCGCTGGACTTGATGTCCTTCAGGAATCGATCGAGGTCGTCCTTGTTCTCCTTGTCCTTCGCCCACTCCTGGTAGGCGGCGACACCGATCGTCTTCTTGATCTGCGTCCAGATCGTTCCGACGGTGTCGGGGTCGGAAACGTCACGCGCCGCGACGCTGCCGCCCATGCCGCCGCCGCCGCCGATGCTCTGCGCCACGATCCCGTGCGAGCCGTCGCCGCTGGTCGCGATCGCGCCGGCGGCGGCATTGGTGACGGTCACGTCCCCGCCGCCGCCGCCGCTGCCGCCCTGGCCGCCGAGTGTCAGGCCGACGGTGAGCTTGCCGACGGCCGATCCGGACACGGTGCCGCCGTTGCCGCCACCCCCGCCGATGCTCTGCGCCTCGATGCCATGGGCGTTCGACCCCCCGGTCGTGATCGCGCCCCGGTTCGTCACCGTGACCGCGCCGCCGACATTGCCCTTGCCCTTCCCGCCGCCGATCGTCTCCGTCACCGAGAGGGTATCGGCGATCGGAAGCTTTCCGACGAGGCCGTTCAGGGTCTTGTCGAAGGAGAAGCCGGGGGCCGCGAGGCTCGCGGCGCTGCCGCCGTTGCCGCCGCCCCCACCGATGCTCTGCGCGAGGATGCCGACCGCGCCGGCTCCCCCGGTGGTGACGCTGCCGGACTGCGTGACCGTGACCGCGCCGCCGATCCCGGCGACGCCCGCGGTGCCGCCGACGCTCCGCGCCACCGTGACGTTCTGCTTGAGGCTCAGGCTGTTGCTCGTCGCGGTCGCGCCCCCGCCATTGCCGCCGCCCCCGCCGATGCTCTGGGCCTGGATGCCGATCGCGCCGTCCCCGGACGTGCGCACCGCGCCGCTATTCGCGGCGGTGACGGTGCCGCCATTGCCGCCGCCGCCGCCCGTCCCGCCCAGCGTGGAGGTGGCGGACACGGCCATCTGGCCCGGCGGGGCGACCGCCAGCGCGTAGGCGGCGGCATCGCCGCCGATCCCGCCGCCGCCGCCGACGCTGAGGACCAGCAGCCCCGCGGCCGCGTCGCCGTAGGTGGTGACCCGGCCGGCATTGATCACGCCCGCCGGGCCGCCGTTGCCGCCGTCGCCCCCCGAGCCGCCGATCGCGGTGGAGAAGGCGAAGCTCGGCAGCGACTGCCCGCTCGGCGTGGCCAGGGGCGTCGTGATCGCCGTCGCGCTGGCCAGGCCGCCGACGCCGCCGCCGCCGCCGATGCTGAGGACGGCCAGGCCGTCCGCCCCGAGACCGGCGGTGGTCACGGTGCTGCTGCTCTCGATGCGGGCCTCGCCGCCGTTGCCCCCCTTGCCGCCGGATCCGCCGATCGCCCACGAGGCGGAGAGCGCCGCGCCCACCGCGATGCTCCTGACGTCGCCGCCGGCGCCGCCGCCGCCGCCGATGCTCTGCACCAGCACGGCCGTCGATCCCGCCCCGCCGGTCTCGATCGCGCCGGCCCGGCCGGTGAAGCGCGCGAGACCGCCATCGCCGCCGCCGCCGCCGCTGCCGCCCAGGCCGACCGCGAAGAAGGCCCCGGCCGGGAAGGCGCCGCCACCGCTGCCGCCGCTGCCACCGATGCTCTGCACCAACGCCCCGAAGGCCGAGTCGCCCTCGGTCGTGATCCGGCCACCCGCGTTGACGATCTCCGCGGTCCCGCCCGCGCCCCCGGTCCCGCCGGCCCCGCCGCGGCCGAACCAGAGCGAGATGCCTCCGGCCCCGCCGCCGCTCCCGGGCGCCACGTCGAGGGCCGCGAGCGGCAGGGCCGAGAGGGCGCTGCCGCCGCCGATGCTCTGCGCCACGAGGCCGGTCGCCCCGGCGCCGGACGTCGTCACCGTCCCGCTGTTGGTCAGGGTCACCGATCCGCCCGGGGCGGCATCGCCCCCGCCGCCGCCGCCGAACACGCCGCCGCCACCCTTGCCGCCCGGCCCGCCGACCGATTGCGCGACGAGGCCCAGGGCGTAGTCGCCCGCCGTGACGATCGTGCCGCTCTGGGTCACCGTGACGGTCCCGCCGTCACCGCCCCGGCCACCGGGCCGGCCGCCGGCATCGGGCTGTATCCCGCCGTCGCCGCCGATGCTCTGGACGAGGCCGCCGAGGGCAGAGTCGCCGGAGGTCCGGATGGTCCCGGCCATGTCGAGGCGCGCGGTGCCGCCCGCGCCGCCCGGCGTCACGAAGGGGTTGCTGTAGAAGGTCCCGGACCCGCGGATCGAGCCCGCGCCGCCGATGGACTCGACGATCACCGCGGTCGCCCCGACACCGTCGGTCGTCACCTGCCCGGAGCGTGTCACCGTGAGCGCGGCCGCGCCGCCGGCGCCGCCCCGTCTGGAGGCGGTCTGGTCGGCGTCGGTGCCCCCGCGGCCGGCATCGCCGCCGACCGCACTGACCCGGACCCCCAGGAAGGCCTGCCCCTCGGTCGCGACGCGGGACGACAGGGTCAGGGTCGCCGGCCCGGCATCGCCGCCGGCGCCGACATCCTTCTGGGCGTCGCCGCCGTTCCCACCCCGGGAGAAGACCCAGAACCGCGGGATCGGCCGAAACTGGAGCTGGGAGACGCGGGCGCGCGTCGTGTAGCCGACCTGATCCCCCTCTCCGCTCAAATCCTCTCCGAGCGTCACCGCGACGGCACCGCCGCGCCCGCCGCTCGCGCCCGGGACGGATGCCAGCCCCGGGATCGCGTCGCCGCGCCCGCCCGCTCCCCCCACCGAACCGGTCCGGATCGTCGCGGCGAGGTCGTTGCCGGCGGCCGCGGCATCGACATTGATCAAGGACAGGTCAGGGCCGTCGGCACCGGCCGTCGCGACGACATTCGACGCGATGACGTTGGCTCTTCCATCGCGGCCGCTGGTGGCGGTCACCACCTCGGGCCGAGGTCGCTCCAGGGCGCGCGCCGGCAGGTCGAGGACCAGGACCAGGCCGGTGCTGGCCGCGACGACGAGCCGTCCGCCATCGCGGATTTGCCGGTCGCGGCGTGGGACACAGAGCTGACCTGGCCGGTGACCCATCAGGAACGCGTCTCTCTGCGCCGCTGTCTCAAGAAAAAAATCCGGGCCCTCGCGGCTCAGGGCACCCAGCGATCGTCCACACGAAGTTTTGAATGCATTCCTCTCACATGGTTAACAAATCGTTTAGAACGATCTTTCGAGCCGAGGATGGCGCTATTTTCCCCAATTCTGAAGCAAATGTGCGGACTGAGATCGATACTTTTGACAGTGACCGAACCCATATTTCTTGGTGAATTCACGATTTTTAGTATCTGATCCCATGTTTAAACGTCCTCAGATATTCGAGGCCGCGCCTCGAGCGAATTGCACGCGTCGCGGGTGCAGCAATATGGTTGCGGTGGATTTCAGACGGTCGGCGTTGCCCATCCCGTCGGGGGACGCGTTTCACACCGCCACAGGCCGGAGACGGAACAGGAATGACGGCTGTCCCTCGACGACCGTCCTGCCGGGTCTCGTCGCCGCAGCCGGCCCTCGGAACCGGACAGGCTCGCCGATCTGCTCGGTGAGGCGAGGCGCGCGCCGGCGTGGCAAATGGCGACGCCCGCGATATATTAGGATCCGCTAAATAAGAGACCCTGAGAGCGCCCGGATCCGGACCGATGGACGTCGTCACGCCGAACGAACTGCTGCGCCTTCAGGACAGGGCCGGCGACGCGGCCCGTCTGCTCCGTCTCCTCGCCAACGAGAAGCGCCTGCTCATCCTGTGCCTGCTGGTCGCCCGCGGCGAGATGGACGTGACGAGCCTCGCCGAGGCGGTCGGACTCAGCCAGTCGGCCCTGTCGCAGCACCTCGCCAAGCTGCGGGAGGACGGGCTGGTCGCGTACCGGCGCGAGAGCCAGACGCTTCACTACCGCCTGGAGGATCCCCGGGTCGCCCGCGTGCTGGCGACGCTCAAGGACATCTTCTGCCCCGAACTCGCCTGACCGCGTCAGCCACGCAGGATCTCCACCGCGAGTCCCGAACGGTCCGGCCGGTTGCGCAGCCGCAGGCTCGGCCCGCTGCGGCGCGCCGCCATCGCGGCGATGGCGAGAGCGAGCCCGCGGCCCGTCGCGCGCGGCGACCGCGGAGGAAGCCCGCGTGCTCCGGGAAGCCGGCCGGCGCGTCGCTCCGGCGCTCGCAGGCTTGCCGCAGAACATTAGGGTACGCTAAATAAGAACCGTCTAATGTTCTCGCGCGGGACAGCGTTCTCCGCCGCCGAGCCGGGCCTCGCCTGGACCGGAGCTGTGGGCAGATCGAGATGGATCACTTCACCCCGGTCGGCGCCCTTCTCGGCGGAGCGATGATCGGCGCATCCGCGTCGCTCCTCCTCCTCCTCACCGGGCGCGTCGCCGGCATCAGCGGCATCCTCGGCAGCCTCCTGGTCCCGCCCGCGCGCGGGACCGCTTGGCGGGCCGCCTTCGTGGCGGGCCTCGTCCTGGCGCCGGTCGCTTACAGCGGTCTCGGGGGCGACCTGCCGCCGGTGACGATCGGGGCGTCGTTCCCGCTCCTCGTCGTCGCGGGCCTGCTGGTCGGCTTCGGCGCGCGCCTCGGATCCGGCTGCACCAGCGGCCACGGCGTCTGCGGCATAGGCCGCGGCTCGCCCCGCTCGCTGGCCGCCACCGGCACGTTCATGACCGTCGCGATCCTCACCGTCCTCGTCGCGCGGCGTCTCGTCGGAGCCTGAGCCATGGCCAAGACCGTCTCCGCCCTCGCCGCCGGTCTCCTGTTCGGCCTCGGCCTCCTCGTCTCGGGCATGGCCGACCCGGCCAAGGTGCGCGCCTTCCTCGACGTGACGGGTCGCTGGGATCCGAGCCTCGCCCTCGTCATGGCGGGTGCCGTCGCGGTCTCGGCCGCCGGTTACCGCCTGGCTCTGCGGCGCGGCCGGCCGGTGCTCGCGCCCAGGTTCGATGTCCCGACCCGGCGCGACCTCGACCTGCGTCTCATCGCCGGGGCCGCGATCTTCGGCCTCGGCTGGGGCCTGGTCGGCCTCTGCCCCGGCCCCGCCCTCACCATCCTGACGGTGGCCCCGGCCGAGGCCCTGACCTTCGTGGCGGCGATGGTGGCCGGCATGCTGCTGTTCCGCCTCGTGCCGCCGGTGCGTCCGAAGCCGAAGGCCGTGCCGGGAGCCGGCGCCTGAAGCGCACCGCTCGGGCAAGCGGGTTCGCTGCGTCGGGATCGGACGCTCCCGCCATGTCGTCCGCGTGCCGGCGTCGCCGTGCGCTCGCGGTCCGACAGCCTCAAGGCGACGCTCTGCGGGCGCGGCGGGCACGGCTCGGGTCCGGAATCCGGCATCGCTCCGGTGGTGGCGGCCGCGACGGTGATGCGGCTCCAGCCATCAGGTCTCGCGCTCCGCGCATCGCGCCCGACGGAGCGTCGGCGGCGCTATCAGTCGGTGGGCTGGAGCCGCAGAGCTATGCCCCAGGGATCGCGGACAACGAGCGCGCCGTCGTCCGCGCCGAGGGGCGCGTCGGCCTCGCGCAGACGGTCTCCCGTCGATGCCAGGGTCGGTCGATCGACCAGCAGCAGCACCTCGGCGAGGCCCGTCCGCCCCTCGGATCTGACGGCCGCACCGCGGCTGTTCCAGACGTTGCCGGCCAGTTGATGGTGGTAGCCGCCGGAGCCGAGGAACAGGGCCCCCGGATAGCGGCACATCACGTCGAAGCCGAGCAGGTTCGCGTAGAAGCGCTCTGCCGCTCCGAGGTCACCCACCTGGAGATGGACGTGCCCGACGCAGGCGGCGGCCGGCATCGCCGACCAGGGACGTGTCGCGGCACCGACGATCCCGGCCTGATCGAGCCGTTCGTTGCGCATCACGACCGAACCGTCCGACGCACGCGGCCACGCCGATGCCGGGCGATCGACGTAGATCTCGATGCCGTTGCCTTCCGGATCGTCGAGGTAGACGGCCTCGCTCACGAGGTGGTCGGCGCCGCCCGTGAGCGCGATGCCGTGCCTCTCCGCGTGCAGGAGCCAGGCACCGAGGTCGCTTCGGTCGGGCAGGAGGAACGCCGTGTGGAACAGGCCTGCCTCGCGCGGGTCCCGTGACCGCGCGTTCGGGTCACGGCGCAGGACGAGGCGCGTCGCCTCGCCCGTCCCGAGCTGCACGGCACTCTCGGTCTCCGAGAGGATGCCGAGCCCGATGATGTCCCGGTAGAACCGCGTGAGCGCGTCGAGGTCGCGCACGGCCAGGGTCACCGCACCGATCCGGTACGGCGCCTCGGCCAGGACGCGGTCCGGCCCGGCCTGGGGCCGGCTCGAAGCGGGTGTCGCCATGGTTCGTCTCCCGATCTCTGTCCGTCCGGCAGGTGGGATCGCCGGCCGGTCCTCAGCGGCTTCTCGTCTCCCGGGCGGCGGGCTCCGGCGCCCCGCGCCAGGATCCGAACAGGCTGAAATGCGGGGTCCCGCCCTCGGACGCGACCGCGACCGTCGCCGTGCGGCCCGCGACCAGGCGGGTCTCGTCGGGAACGTCGTCCAGCTTGATCCGCACCGGGATGCGCTGGGCCAGCCGGACCCAGGCGAAGGTCGGGTTGACGCTGGCCAGCAGGTTCGAGCCCGCCGTGCGCTCGCGGTCCTCGATGCCGCCCGCGAAGCTCTCCACGCGGCCGTTCAGCGTCGACGTCTCGCCCATCAGGCGGACGCTGGCCTTGTCACCGACATGGATGCGCGGGAGTTTCGTCTCCTCGAAATAGCCCTCGACGCGCAGCGTGTCGCTGTCGATGAGCGCCATCACGCCCCGCCCGGTGGACACGTAGGTGCCGGGACGCAGCTCCATGTTGGTGATGCGCCCGTTGACCGCGGCCTTCACCGCGGAGCGTTCGAGGTTGAGCTTGGCGAGGTCACGGTCGGCCACCGCCTGCCCGTACGCCGCCCTGGCCTCCAGGTCGGTCGCCCGGGCGGCCTCGACCCTCTGCTGGGACGCGGCGGCGTCGCTGAGCTTCTGATAGCGGACGTAGTCGGCCGCGGCCCGCTCGGCGGTCGCCTGCTTGCCCTCGACCACCGCCTCCGCCTGGCGCAGGGCGAGATCGAAGCGCTCGGGATCGATGCGGAACAGCACGTCGCCCCGCTTCACCACCTGGTTGTCCGCCACCAGCACCTCGGTGACGAGGCCGGAGACGTCGGGGGCCACCTGCACCACGTCGGCGCGCACGCGCCCGTCGCGGGTCCACGGCGCCTCCATGTAGTAGTCCCACAGCGCCAGCCCGACGACGATCGCGGCGGCGACCGTCCCGAGGGTGACGAGGAGGCGGAACGAGAGGGCGAGAAGCCGGGGCATGGAGGGATCCGGAAGGTGTGGGCAGGGCGAGACCGGGCGGCCGGACGAGCCCGCCGGTCAGGAGGTGAGAGGGACCGCGACCGAGACGACGAGGCCGAGGAGCACGACGTAGAGGGCGAGGTCGAACAGGGGCCGGTGCCAGACCATGCGGTAGAACCCGGTTCGGGCCAGCACCCGCCGCACGCGCAGGCTCAGGGCGAAGGCGATCAGCATCCAGGCCGCGAGGCTCGGCACGAACACGCCGTACAGGTCGAGTTCACCCGTCATGCCGCGAGCTCCGGATGCGTGGTGGTGGGCAGCGTCGACCGGTAGGGCGGCGCGTCCGGGAACAGGCCGCGCCGGACGCCGACGAGACCCATCAGCGCGGCCCGGCCGGCCGCCCGCCGCGCGTCGCGGGAGACGGCGTCGAGGGCCCCGTCGACGGCATCGAGCAGGCCGGGGGCGGGCTTCCCCGGCTCGGCCGCGAAGTGCCGCGACAGCGCGACGAGGAGTGCCTCGACCGCCGCCCGGGCCGGCTCCGAGAGCTGCCGCCGGTCGCGCCGCAGTTCCACGACGTTGATGCCGACCCGGACCTCGGCGAGGAGGTCGGCGGTCCATTCCGCGTCGTCGGACGGCAGGGCGGCCAGCCGCGGCGCGATCAGGCCGACCCGGTCGAGCATCAGCGCGGCGAGTTCGAGACCGTTCTGCGCGCCCTGGCGCCCGGCGGCGCGGGCGAGGCTGCGGCGGTTGACGGCCCGCAGGCGCCGCGCCGACCAGCCGGCGCCGACCGAGCGGACGAGGCGCGTGACGATGGCCGCGACCCACATGCCGACGATGACCGCGACGGAGGCGTTGGTGAAGGCCGCGAAGTCCCCCGTGTAGCTGCCCTGGAGGGCGATCATGGCCGAGCCGTTGACCGCCGCGCCCATCGCCAGGGGCGCGGTCCTCGGCTGGGCCATGAACACCCCGCAGGCCAGGAGGGCCGGGGCCAGCGCCAGGGCCAGCATCTCGAAGGTGGTGGCCAGCGGCAGGACCGCGAACAGGTAGGCGCCCGCCCCCAGGGCGCCGACGATGGCCGAGTTGGCGAAGCTGACGATGAACGGGGCGGGATCGTCCTGGGCGGCGAAGAAGCAGCAGCCGACCGCGGCCATCATCGGGGCCGCCGAGCCGTGCGGCCATCCGGTCGCGATCCAGATCGCGCAGGTGACCAGGATGGTCAGGAACACGCCCAGGGCCGACAGCAGCGCCATGCCGTGGTCGCGGTGGCGGATCGTGCGCGCCGCCGCGGTGTACCGGAAGGTCAGGTCCTCGGTGACCGGCGTCCCGTCCGCGATGTGCCGCTGCAGGATCCGGGCGTCCTGGCGCAGGTCGATGAAGTCGCGCAGCCGCGCCAGGAGGCTCGCCAGCACGAGGGCGTCCCAGGACGGCCGCTCCCCGAGCCCGGGTTCGAGGGCGTCCGCGTCGGCCTTCAGGCGGTCGGCCTCAGCCTGTTCGGTGGTTCCGGAGGCGAGCCAGGCGGCCATGGCGTCGAGGAGGGTGCGCAGGCGCTGCGGCAGCGCGCTCGCCCGCTCCAGCGTCTCGATGCGGTCCGAGACCGCCGAGGCGATGGGCAGGAACATGAGCATGTGCTGGCGCAGGGTCGCCATGGCGTCCGCCGAGCGTTCCGCGCCGGTCATGTCGTAGCGCAGCGGCGTCGCCAGGGCATCGAACGCGACCGCGTCCGAGGCCAGCTTCAGCCGGGTGGCCTGCGTGTCCGTCGTCGCGCGGGTGCGGCCGAGGACGTCGATGACCCAGCCCCGCGCGTCGCGCAGCCAGAGGTCGAGCCGGCCGGAGATCACCGGCGCCACCGATTGCGGCAGCACGATCGTGTTCACGAGGCTGGCGCAGAGGATGCCGAGGGTGATCTCCTCGGCCCGGGCCACCGCGACATCGAACATCGTCCCGGGATCGCCCACGGCCGGGAAGCCGATCAGCGCCGCCGTGTAGCCGCCGAGCATCATCAGGTAGCTGCGCGGGGTCCGGTCGAGGAGGGAGAAGTACAGGCACGTCGCGACCCAGGTCGCGATGGCGAGCGTCAGGAGTTCCGGCGCGTTCACGAGGTTCGGCACGAGGGCGACCGTGACCACGGCCCCGAGCAGGGTGCCGAGCACCCGGTAGAGCGCCTTGGAGCGGGTGGCGCCGGCCAGCACCTGGCTGGTGATGTAGACGGTGCCGAGCGCCCAGTAGGGGTTCGGCAGATCGATCCAGAACGCCAGGAACAGGGCCAGCATGCCGGCACCGAAGGTCTTGAGCGCGAAGGCCCAGTCGCGCCAGCCGGGGAGCGTCATTCCGCGGCCTCGCCGCGACGCGCCCCGGCCTCCGCCCCGTCGAGCCCGGCCTCGCCGCGGAGATGATCCTGCAGGGCCTGGAACACCCGCAGGCCGGCCTCCAGGTCCGCGGCGCTCACGGTCGCGAACACCGTCTCCCTGAGGCGCTCGAGATCCGCCTCGATCCGCGCGACGACCGCCTGTCCCGCGGGCGTCAGGGTCAGCACCTTCGCGCGGCGGTCGGTGGGGTCCTCCCGGCGCGCGACGAGATCCGCCTTCTCCAGTTGATCCAGGAGCCGCACCAGCGACGGCCCCTCGATGCCGATCGCGTCCGCCAGGGTGGTCTGGCGCGGCTCGCCGCCCATGCGGGCGATCAGCACCAGCGGCAGGGCCTTGGCCTCCGAGATGCCGTGGGCCTCGGTCGCCGCGTTGGCCAGGCGCCGCCACTGCCGTCCGGAGAGCAGCAGCGTGTGGGTGTAGGCCAGACGGAGCTGCCGCAGGGTCTTGGCTGCCATCTCAAGCCTCCCGGCGGATCGTGGTGACGCGCATCGGGCGGCCCCGCACCGATATTGATAGTAACCTATCGATTGGCGCGGCGCCGTTCAAGGGCGCGCGCCGGCGGGCCACAACGCGCGGTGGTCCATCCCGCGGATCTTCGAGGCCGGAAGCCCGGTCCGCGAGGAACGCGACGCCGGCCTCGGCGATGCGCCCCTCGCGGCCGATGAGCCGACGCCGGCGCCGTCTCCGCCTGGGACGCCCCGGCAACGCGGCGTGTGCGGCCGGGGGGCTCCCACCTTCCCGCCCATGCGGCGGGCCAGGCGCCCGGGCGTCCGTGACCTTCGTCACGGTCGCGGAGCGGCGCACAGGGCATGTCAGTCTCCGCAGGCCAGGAGGATCAGATGACGGCTCCGTTCTCCCTCATCAGGCGATGGCTCGACTGCCGTCGCGCGCGGAGCGAACTCGCGCCGTTCAGCGAGCGCGACCTCGCGGATCTCGATCTCGTCGGCTGTGACGTGAAGCGCATCGCCTCGGCGCGGTCCGTGCGGAGAGGCGCGGCCTGAGAATCCCGGCGCCGTCAGCGCGGCGACCTGCGCCGGTCGCGTGTCAGGCGGTCGACGGCGAACTCCGCGGCGATGCCGATGACGGCACCCGCCAGCACGTCGGCGGGGAAGTGCGCCCCGCGGAGAACCTGCGCGGTGACGACGCCGGCCGCGGCGGCGTAGGACGGTCCCCTGATCTCCGGATAGGCGCGCGCGGCGGCGCGCGCGACGGCGGTGCTCAGGGCGGAATGACCCGAGGGGAAGGATTGCCACGGACCGATGCCCGTTCCCGGCCATCCCCGCACGTAGACCCCCTCGTCCATCAGGACGTTCGGGCGCGTCCGATGCACCGCCCGCTTCAAGCTCGTCTTGACGACACCGGCCAGGAGACCGGCTTGCAGCATGTGCCGCCCCGCTTCTGCCATCCGGCGATCGCGCACCATGAGCCCCAGGACGAGGGTGCCGGCAGACAGCGAGAGCAGGGACTGCCAGCTCCCGATCTCGCTCGCCGTCCCCACCGTTCGAACGACAGGGTGGTCTTTCGCGCGTGCCAGCCCGACGCCGAGGGCGACGTCGGCCGCCTCGAACCGGTTGGCGGTGTCGCGTGCTCTGACGTCGGACGGGCTGTTCGGGGATCGCGCAAGCATGGCCATAAACGCGCCCGACGGGCGTTCGTTCGATGCGGCCCCCGCGAACGGCACCCGCCACCGCACCCGCGCCCGCGCCCGATCAGGGACGCGCGCCGCGTCGGCGAACTCACGGTCCGGACGGGAGAGGCCGTGATCGCCTGAACTCGGGCTTGGCGGATGGAGAGGATCGGCCAGGATCTGAGCCAGGATCTCAGTCAGGACCGGCGGAATCGGACATGCGGCTCGGCCCCGAATACCCGTCAGGCCGGCCCGGAGTTGACGGAATCGGACAGATTGGACAGGTTCCAGTGACTAACCTGTGTTACAGTCAGGGCGACGATGTCCACTGATCTCCCCCACGGTAGAGTCACGTTCCGCGGCCGCGGTCTGGCCTTCGCGCACGGCGCCAAGCTGGTGCTGAAGGTCTGCCCGCTGTGCTCGCAGTGGAACGCGCCCCGGGCTGCCGACCTCGGGCAGTGCGGCTGGTGCGCCTACACCCCGTCCTGTCGCGACGTCGAACCCGCGCCGAGCCGCCACGACACCGACGTCACCTCGTGAGACCGCGGAGGCTCGGACCGGCGCGCGACGCCGCGCATCGCGACGGTGCGGGCGCGGCGATCCGCACCGATGCCGGCATGCCCCGCGCCGTTCAGCTGTACTGAAGCTCGGCCCGCGCGCGGGAGAGCTTGCGCAGGATACGGCGGATGTGCTCGCGGAGCATGAGGGTCTCGTCCGTCGGGTTCTCTTCCGAAGCCATCGCCGACACATCCAAGACACTTACGGCCCGGTAGCGCATCCGCTCCTCCGCACGACATCACGACGTGTCCTAGCAGCTACTTTCAATTAACGCATCCATCATTTGATCGATTCCGCGCCTCTGCAGCGCGCAAGTTTACGTAGATTTCTCAATCGATGCCCTGATCGGGCCGCGCAATAGAGTTTCCACGTCCCTCGCTTCACCGATCTGGCTTGCGCACGAAATAATCCCGGCCCCGATCAGCTTCGGCCGCTCGGTCTCGTGGCAGACGGTGGCCGGCTCGACACAGACCGCGCGCGGGTTCGAAGGACTTCCCCGCCCCGCCGGCCGGGCGGCGCTCGGGATGCCGCGGACAGGGGGCGCTCTGGTCGAGCCGCGATGCCTTGAACGACGTGCCGAGATCCTGAGCGCGGCCGGACCGGCATCGGTTTTCCTGCGCTTTGACCGCCCCGGAAGGAACTGATCTTCCGCTCTGCTACGGCGCGCCGCCGCCGGGGCGCGGCCGGCGCGACGGACACCCCACCCCGGCGCCGGTCGTCCCGGACCTGCGCGTCCGCACGGCCGCAGCGTTCGGCCGAGCGACCGTGATCGGGAGGTGCGCGTGTCCGGCGTCGCCCGCGCTAGGAATCCGCGGTCCGGCGCCCGATCTCGCTGTCGAGATACACGGACCAGTCCGACAAGGTCGTGAGCTGCGAGCCGAACATCTTGCTGACCTGGTAGTAGCCCAGGGCGCGATAGCTCTCGAACTGGCTCTCCGAGAACCACTGGTTGGCCGTGCTCTCGTGCGGGAAGGCCGGGCTGGTGGCGCCGTAGGCGCGGACTTCGGCGGGGATGTCGTCGAGGAAGCTCGGCTTGATGTAGATCAGCGAGGCCGCGTCGCGGCCCCCCGGATACGCGATCGTACCCCGCGCGTAGCCCAGCGCACCGGCACGCTTGCCCTCGCGCTCGATCGTCGCGCGGGGGAGAATGCGCATCTCGCCCATCTGGACCTTCGCCAGCCCGTCCACCTCGGCCTTCCGGATCACGTTGCCGAGGTCGAAGAACGTGCAGCGTTCGTCCTGGCCCGCGTCGATCACCACGATCCGCGCGCAGCGCCGCCGCAGCATCTCATAGACGCCGAGATTGTCGAAATGGCCGCCATCCGAGAGGTAGATCGCCTGCCGGACATCGGTGCTGCGGCCGCCGAGCTCGCTCAGGAGCGCGAGCACGGAGTTCCTCGGCTTCGCGAGCTTGAGGTCGTCCCGGCGCGCCACCGCGGGGTTGGGCAGCCAGGCGCCGAGCCGGACGTTGAACAGGGTCATCAGGAACGCGATCAGGCGCGACGAGTGATAGCCCCAGTTCGGGCTGACCGCCGCCCCGGAGATCGTCAGCAGACCGCCCAGCAGCGGCCCTCGGCCCGCGCTGACACGGTCGCCCGGGGTCTCCATCCCGGCATATTGCGACGTGCGGATGTAGGCCCCGCGCGGGCCGACGGTGCCGGGCCGGTCGCGCGCCCTGTCGGCGCGGTCGAGGATCGCCGAGCCGCAGGCGAAGGGTGTCGCGGTGAACGAGGCGGCCTTCCGCTCCGCCCACTCGGTGTGGAGGAGATCCGTCAGATTGAGCGTCATGTTGACGACGGGCAGGAGCCGCTTCTCGGTCCCGAGATCGGCGATGCGCGGGCTGTCCTCCTCGTCGAAGTCCGTGAACGGATCGGCGTCGCGCCGCGTCCGCGCCGAGCCGAGGAAGCCCCGGGTCAGGCGGTTGCGGTAGACGCCGTGCATGGAGAAGCGGTTGACGTTGACGCGGCCGAACAGCCAGACGGCCCCGGCCAGGATTGCCGCCACCGCGACGTCCAGGATCACGATCATGCCGTAGGGGTTGATGCCGCAGACGGAGCCGGCATCCGCGCCGGTGTCCGCGCCGCCGAGCGCCCGGCGCGGCAGCAGGCAGTTGCCCCACCAATCGTGCGCCTGGCCGAGGAAGCGGCCGAGGCACCAGCCCATCAGGGCGAACAGGCTGATCCCGAAGACCGCCGCCATCGCGCTGAGGCCGATCATCACGAGGTCGTCCATGCGTCCCTTGGCGGCCAGGGACTGCGCGCGGACGAAGACCTGCTTGCCCAGGAAGGCGGCGGCCGGGCCGGTGGCGAGGGCGCCGAGCGCGCCGAACAGGGCGGGGATCTGCGCGTCCTGGCGGCCGAGGGCGTCGGCGGACAGGACGAGGCAGCACAGGCACAGGCCCGTCCAGCCCATCGCGGCCAGCAGGAGCTGGCCGTCGACCCGCGCGACCCACTCGCGGTCGAGGTCGGCGCACTCGGCGCTCTTCCGGAACCCGATGAAGATGACGCTCTGGAGAAGGTGGACGACGATCAGCGCCGGCGGGGCCGCAACCGTCAGGATCTGAGAGACCTCGGCCTTCGCGGCGTCGAAGCCGGCAGCGGAGCCACCGACCAGCCAGCCGATGGACGCGTCGGCGCAGACGCAGATCAGCCCGGCCGAGACGAGGCTGCTGGCGAGCCAGGGACCGAGATTCCGCTCGTACAGCCAGAGGCCCGGATGGCCCTTCGAGGTCTGCCAGATCAGGCCGCTGAGATAGGCCGCGACCTGCACGGCGAAGTAGGCGAGGCCCAGGCGGCACAGGGAGAGGCCCGAGACCGGCAGCGGCTGCTCGAACAGCGCGCGGAGCGTGAACGGCAGCGCGAGGGCCCAGACGCAGGTCGGCGCGATGATGCAGGCCGCGATCCGCGCCGGGGACGCGTACGCCGTGACGCCGCCCGTCCGCGGCCGATGGCTCGGCAGGAGGGTGCAGGCGCTGAACGTCGCGACGAACAGCGCCGCGCTGCCGAGCACCAGGGGCATCCACAGCGTGCTGCCGCTCGCAGCCTCGAGCGCCGTCCGGTAGGCGAGCAGCGCGAGGGGGACGAACAGCAGCAGCGGGAAGATGATCAACCAGTTGAGGATCGTGTTCCGGATGTAGAGAACGATGCCGGCCCAGGTGTCGCGCGACAAGATCCCGACCTCCGGGGTCAGGTAGTTCGTGTAGCGCCGCAGCTTGGCGAAGATCTCGTTGCCCGAGCCGCCGAGCTGGCGCTCGGCCTCGGCGATGCTGCCGCACTGACGGATGAACGTCTGCAACCAGCCGCCGGCGAAACCGCCCCCCGATACCGTCGACAGGTAGTGGAACTCGCCGAGCATCCGCCGGCTGGCCAGGGCCTGCAGGGCGCCGAGGCAGAAGGTGGCGCTGCGGATCCCGCCGCCGGACAGGCACAGGGCGGCGAGCCGGGCCTGGTCGGCCCGCGCCTGCCAGGGCGCGCGATCGCCGGGCTCCGGCGGCCCGCAGAAATGATCCATCTCCTCCGCGAGCGCCTGCTCGGTGTCGAGGAACCACGCGTCCCGGCCCGTCGTCAGGGCGGGCAGATGGTGGGGAGAGGCATCCGCCTGGATGTCCGCGACACTGGCGCTCATCGCTCCTCCTATCGCCCGCTATCGCCCGCGCTGTGCCAGACTGCGCCGGACTGTGCGGGGTTCAGCCGCCGGTGCACGCCAGCGACCGCGCCCCGGCCGTCCTGATCGGTGACCTCTCGAACATCTCCCCGCCCGATGTCGAAACAAGTGACGATAAAATTTTACGGGATCAGTAACCGCTGTATAAACGATATCGAGAACAACGGTCGGGAGAACAGGTTACCCGAATCAGCATTGCGGCCGAGCAGGGGCGCTGCACCACCGAAGCCCGAAACTACCGGCGCGCCGACCCTCACAGAAAAACTGTATTCGAACATCATCCATTCGAATGACGCGCGCATGGGGATCGGCGTTTATTGAAATCGGCGAGACGCTTCGCGAAGGCAGGGTTCCCGCCATGTCCCAGGTGCGATCGTGACCCGCTCCCAGGCCGCCCGCCAGACTGCCCGCCACGCCGCCCGCGTCGTCGCGCTCACCGCGGCGATCCTGCTCCCGGCGCAGGCCGGATCGCGCGCCGCCGACCGAGGACCGGCAGACGGGCCGGGCGACGGACCGAGCGACAGGCCGAGCGACAGGCTGGACGGCACCCCGCACTTTCTCGAACAATCCTGGACGCCGCAGGAGCGCGCGTGGTTCTACCGGGCGAGCCAGGGCTCGCAGATCATGCCGTATGCCTGGTTCATGTCCCTGGAGCGCCCGGACGACGACACGCTCTTCGTCGCGGACGGGCTCGCGCGCTTCGGCTACCTGCCGAACCCGTACGACGGGACGCGCGGATCGGACCGCAGCGGGCTCCCCATCGGGTTCGTGAAGGACGTCGACGATCGCGGCGAGTGGATCGGCATGACCTGCGCCGCCTGCCACGTGAACCGGGTCGACCTGCGCGGTCGGTCGATCCTGATCGACGGCGGCCCGGCCGATGCCGACATGTTCGCCTTCATCGAGGAACTCGGCCGCGCCCTCGCGCGGACACGCGACGACCCGGCGCGCTTCGAGCGCTTCGCCCGCCGCGTCATCCCGGCGGAACTGTCGGCGCCGGGGACGGGCCCGTCCGAGCCCGACCGCCGCCGCCTGCGGGCCAGCCTGACGCGGCTGGCCGAGGACTTCTCCCGTTACGTCGCGTCGAGCCGGACCGCGGTGCCCTGGGGTCCGGCACGCCTCGACGCGTTCGGCATGATCTTCAACCGGGCGACGGGCATCGATCTGCGCGACCCGCACAACATCGCCCCGCCCGACGCGCCCGTCAGCTACCCGTTCCTGTGGGATACGTCGTGGCACGACCGGGTGCAGTGGAACGGCTCGGCCGCGAACGGGCTGGCCGTCGAGCGCCTGGGCCGGAACGTCGGCGAGGTGCTGGGGGTCTTCGCCCGCACCGACATCCGGGAGCCGACCCTGCCGCCGCTCTGGTTCGAGACCTCGGCGGACCGGGTCAACCTCCTGCGGATCGAGAACCAGCTGGGCGCCCTCACGGCGCCGGCCTGGCCCGACCGGATCGCGCCGCGCACCGAGGCGCAGGCCCGGGACGCCGCGGCCGGCAAGGTCCACTACGACCGGTACTGCCTGTCCTGCCACGCGATCGCCCCGACCGGCGCGAACCGCACGCTGACGGTGACCCTGACGCCGCTGGCGGAGATCGGGACCGACCCGAAGATGGCGACGAACGCCGTGTCCCGGCGCGCGCGGACCGGGATCCTCGAAGGGATCCGGATGCCGTTCCTCGCGACGACGCCGCCGCTGGCCGCCGAGACGAGCAGCCTCGAACTCGTGGCCACGCTCGTCGCCGGCGCGATCCTGGCGCCCCTCGACCGTGGACCGGACCCGGCGGGCGTCGGGGCGGACCAGACCGTCATCCTCGACCGGCTGCTCAAGCGCGGCACCGCCGCCCTCGAGGCCCGCAACGCGATGCTCGACGATGTCTCGACCGCCGGCGGCAAGGGCCTCGTCGCCGCGTTCGTCGGGGCGCGGAGAGACCGCGACCTGATGGTCTACAAGGCGCGGCCGCTCAACGGGATCTGGGCGACGGGCCCGTACCTGCACAACGGCTCGGTGCCGAACCTGTACGAACTCCTGCTGCCGTCCCGCCGGCGATCCAGGACGTTCCGGGTCGGCAGCCGGGAACTGGACGAGGACCGGATCGGCTTCCGGTCCGATAGCGGGCCGTTCCTGTTCGACACCGCGCTGCCGGGCAATGCCAATACCGGCCACGAGGGGCCCGCCTACGGGACCGAGCAGCTCGACGACGCGCAGCGCCGGCAGCTCCTGGAGTATCTGCGAACCCTGTAGGCGCGCTCCGCGGTTTCGATTTCTATCTTATCAGTATTGATTTGTCGTTCGATTGCATCCGTAATGGAACAACCGATTTCGGCACCTGTCGGTCCGACCGGATGGCTGGAGATCTGACAACACTCAAGACTCGCACTCAGCGCGGAGCGTGGCCATGCAGGATCTCGAGGCGTATTCGGTTCTGGTGGGGTCGATCTACGACCGCGTCGGCCAGCCGGAGGAGTGGTCGGCGCTCCTGGAGGATCTGACCGATTTCGTCGGCGGCCGGGTCGGCCAGCTCGCCGTGTTCAGCCTCGACGGGAACCGCAAGCCGCTCTGGGCGGTGTCCGGCTTCGAGCGGTCGCGGTACCGCGAGTTCCTCTACCGGCACGCCACCGAGGATCCGCGCCTCCCCTACATCCTGTCGAACCAGGGCAAGGTCATCCGCGCCGAGGAGGGGGTCGACGCGGTGCAGTTCCGCGAGTCGGCCCTGTTCAAGGAGGTCGTCCAGCCCTTCGAGATCGAGCACAGCCTCGTCACCTACTTCGCCAAGGAAGCCGACGTCATGGCGACGCTCGCGGCGATGCGGGGCGAGGAGGGCGGCCCCTTCCGGTCCGACGAGGTCCGGCGCCTGGCGATGCTCGTCCCGCACCTGCGCCGGGCCTTCGAGCTGTACGCATTGATGCGGCAGGCCTCCGAGCGCACGTCCGATCTCGCCTCCGCCCTGGACCTGCTCGACGCCGCCGTGATCCTCACGGATTCCGACCTGCGCGTCGCGCACGCCAACCGCGCCGCCGAGGCGCTGGCGCGGTCCCGGACCGGCCTGTCCTTCGTGAAGGGCAGCCTCGTCCTCAAGGACAGCCAGACCGGGCGGCGGATCGCCCGCGCGGCCGGCGAGGCGCTCGCGGCCGCGAGCGGCGACGTCGCGATCACGCAGGCCGACCACATCACCGTGACCTGCGGCGAGAGCGGCATGCCCTACCGGGTGTCGCTGCACCCGCTGTCGAAGCGGCCGGCCGGCACCGGGTCGAAGGTGCGGGCCGAGCTGGCGATCGTGATCCGGACCGGGACCCCGAAGGTCCAGGGGAGCAACGCCGCGCGGCTGCAGAAGCTGTTCGGGCTGACCGTCGCCGAGTCGATCCTCGCCAACGCGGTCGCTTCGGGACGGTCCCTCGACGACCACGCCCAGGACCGCGGCATCGCGATCTCGACCGCCCGCACCCAGCTGCGCGCCCTGTTCGCCAAGACCGAGACGCACCGGCAGGGCGAGCTCGTGGCGCGCCTGCGCGAGGGGCTGGACGTCTCGCTCAACTGATCACCGGGCGTCGGGCCGGACGGCCCGCGCCGCTCCGCGAACGCCACAGGAGGTCGTGCATGCGCGCCGCCGCTCCCGAGACGCCCTGCCTCGCCTTCCTGGAGGCCCTGCCGGTGGCGGAGCGCTGGCAGCGCGCCCGGGACTGGATCGCCCGCGCCCCCCGGCCCTTCTTCGCGCAGCTGCGCGCGCGGCGGACCGCCCTGGATTGCGGCGCGGCCATCCTCGTCGCCGGCCGCGCCGAGGTCGAGGAGATCCTGTCCCTGCCGCAGGTCTTCTCCGTCGCGCTCTACAAGCCCAAGATGGGCGAGTTCATGCTGGCGCTCGACGGCACGGAGGTGAATTACCGCGACAAGGCGGTCATGCGCGCCGTGCTGTCCTTGCGCGACCTCCCGGCGATCCGCGCTCTGGCGGGCGCCGAGACCGACGCGGCCCTCGACGCGGGCCTCGACCAGGGGCTCCACCAGGGGCTCCACCAGGGCGGCGGATCCATCGACGTCGTGGCGTCGGTCTCGCGCCGCGTCCCGCTGCGGATCGTGCAGCGCTTCTTCGGGTTCGCGGCGCCCGATGCCGACCTGCTGCGCTGGTCGTACGCGAACCAGTTCGACCAGTTCAACAACCTCCCCTTCGACGAGCGCCCGGACGCCGACGCGATCCACGCGGCGGCGGATCTGGCGCGCCAGGAGATGCGGGCGGCCTTCGCCAGGATCATCCCGGCGCGCGTCGCGGCGATCGAGGCCGGTGCCGACCTGCCCGACGACGTCCTCACCCGGCTGCTCCGGCTGCACCTGCCGGCGGCGACCGGCTTCGGCATGGACCGCGTCGTCATCAACGTCGGCGGCCTGCTGATCGGGGCTATCGAGACCACGTCGGAGGCGGTGGTGCACGCCCTCGCGGAGCTCCTCGGCCGGCCGCAGATCCTCGCGGCGGCCCGCGCGGCCGCCCGGACCGGACCCGCCGCCTTCGACGGCTACGTGTGGGAGGCGCTGCGCTTCGCGCCGATCGTCGCCTTCATGTTCCGCCAGGCGGAGACCGACCACGTGCTCGGCCGGGGCAGCCCGGCCGAGAGCCGGATCGCCAAGGGCCGGGTCGTCCTGCCCCTCAGCCTGTCGGCGATGTTCGACGCGACCGGCGTGCCCGACCCGGACCGCTTCGACCCGGCCCGCCCGGAGCAGACCTATCTCCATTTCGGCCGGGGCCATCACGAGTGCCTCGGCCGCTACGTGGCGGGCGCGATGGTCCCGGAGATCGTTCGCCGCATCCTCCTGCGCGACGCCGTGCGGGCCGAGGGCGCGGTCGAGGACGGGGGCACGCCGTTCCCGACCGCGTTCCGGATCTCCTGCGCCGGCCGGCCGGCGGGGGCCGCCGGGCCCGGTTAGCCCGGCGCGCGCGGGACGTCGCCGACACCGCGCCCGGTCCCTCCGTCGCGAGCCCGGGCGGCGCGCGAACGCGCGCGCCCGGATTCGGGGCGTCGCCCGGAGCCCCGCCCGATCGGCGCCCGGCCGCGCAGGTGCCGGCCGTCCCATCAAGGCTTCGTCACCGCAGAGCCCGGAGCATCGACATGGCATCCTTCCAGGATTTTCAGGACGGCTACGAGCGGACCTGGGCGTCGCTCCAGATCCGGCCGGAGAAGCTCGCGACCGTGCGCAAGCTCGCGCAGCAGCTCGCCGCCGGCAAGCCGCGCTACCAGGAGATCGAGGCGCACACCGGCGTGCCCTGGTGGTTCATCGGGCTCTGCCACTACCGGGAATCGACCTTCGACTTCGACACGTATCTCGGCAACGGACAGAAGCTCGGACGGCGCACCACGATCGTCCCGAAGGGGCGCGGGCCGTTCACGGGGCCGCAGGCCTTCGTCGAAGGGGCGGTCGACGCGCTGCGCCTCCAGGGCCTGGTCGGGCTCGGCGACTGGAGCGTCGCGCGGGCCCTCTACCGGCTCGAGGGCTTCAACGGTTACGGCTACCACGGCCGGGGCGTGAACTCGCCGTATCTCTGGGGCGGATCGACGGCCTACGGGCCGCCGGGCGCGCGCGGCGGCAAGTTCGTGCGCGACCACGTGTTCGACCCGAACGTGGTCGACACGCAGATCGGCACCGCGGTGATCCTGCGGAGCCTCATCGACCTCGACGCGACGGTCGCGCTCGCGGCGCCGCGCGCCGTCGAGGCGGCCGTGTCCCGCGAGCCCGACGACGAACTCGCCGACAGCACGCTCTGGGTCCAGCAATCGCTCAATCGCCTCGGCGCGACGCCGCCCCTCGTCGAGGACGGCCGGAACGGGCCGCGGACCATGACGGCCGTCGCGACGTTCCAGGCGCGGTGCGGTCTGGACGATACCGGCCTCGCGGACGCGCGCACGATCGCCGCCATCCAGGAGGCGCTGCGGCCGGCGGCGCCGGACCACGCGGTGCTGACGCGGATCCAGGACCTGGAGCGACAGCTCGCCGCGAGGGCGGTCACCCCGATGCAGCCCGCCCCGATGCAACCTGCCTCGGTGCAACCTGCCTCGATGCCCCCGGTGGTGATCGCGCCGGCCGCGCCGCCCGCCGACGTCGCGGCGCGGCTCGACGAGTTCCTCCAGGCCCTGCGCCGACAGATCGACGGTGCGCGCCTCCCGACCGCCCCGATCTTGCCCGGCCCGCCCGCGGCGCGTCCCGACGGCGCGGTCCTCGGGCCGGTCAACGGCGCGCTCGGGCAGACGATCGGGCAGCTGCTCTCCGGCAAGAAGTCGGCGATCGGCATCATCGGCGCCGTCGCCACGCAGATCCTGTCCCAGGTGCCGCTCAACACCGGTCTCGGGCAGGTGCTCGCACAGCTCACGCCCGCCTTCGGGCTGAGCCCCTACACGATGCCGATCTTCATCGGGCTGACGGCGTGGGGCGCGCTCGGGAAGTTCGAGAAGTGGAACGCACGCGCGGTGCAGGCGACCCCGTAGCGCGCGGCGGGCTTCCGGGAAGTCCGGCGCTCACGACGCGCCGCGCCCGCTCACTCGGCGAGCACGAAGGCGAGGCCGAGGATCGCCACCAGCAGAGCCCCGCCCGCGAGCTCCTCGCGCGGCTCCTCTGCGAAACGCGCGGACCGGCTCGCGCTGGCGATCCCAGCTGCGGCGAGCCCGATGATCAGGAAGCCGAGGCCGAGCAGATCGGTCGTCTGAACGGACGGTAGCATCGGTGGTCCTCCGTCAGAGGTGCCTCTCACCCCTCTGGCCAAACCCAGTGCGCCTCGACATGCGCGATCAGCCCGAGCGCGTGATCGCGGACGAGGATCGCGGCCCGATCCGCGTCGCGTGCCTGCAAGGCGGCGATGATGGCGGCATGCTCGCGCATCGAGTCCTCGAGCCTCCCGGCCCGATGGAGGAAGGCCGACCGGATCGCCCGCATGTGAATGAACAGGTTGGTCGTCATCTCGACCATCAACCCGCAGCCGCCGAGACGGATGATCGTCCGATGGAAGTCGAGGTTGGCCTCGTCGTAGGCCTTCAGATGGTCGGGCAGAGTCGCGATATCGAACGCCTCGAAGGCCCTGCCGAGCGCGCGGAGATCGGCATCCTCGGCGTTCCGTGCGGCGGCATGGGCCGCCATGCCTTCGAGCGCGGCCCAGACGGTGATCATCTCGACGATCTCGCGCTTGTTCTTGCGCGTCACGAAGAGGCCGCGGCGCGGCACCGTGGACACGAAGCCCTCCCGCTCCAGGAGCGTCAGGGCTTCGCGGACCGGCGTGCGGCTGATGCCGAGATCCTGCGCGATCTGGTGTTCGTGCAGCCGGATCTGCGCCGATCCGGCGTAGAGATCCATCGCCAGGATCGATTGCTTGATGCTGTCGTAGGCCTGTTCACGCAGACTCAGGGTCTGTCCGATCGAGGCTAGACCCAGAGAGGTCTCGGAAGGCTGCAGCACAGTCGAACTCCGGGAACGCGAGAATGGATTCTGGCCTCAGGTCCTGGAATGGCGCCGAGCGCGGCCGGGCTATCGCGTGAGAGCGAGGCGCCAGGACAGCCGCCCCTCGCCCGATCGTCGATGCGCGCCCGAACATGCGCGATCGTCCGCGGCGCCCTGCGTCTCGACGAGACGGTCTCCGTGCGGGCCAGCTGCCCGGTGCTGGCCGACCCGGCTCCGGAATTCCGGAGCCGGGTCGGGGAGGCTTCGCCCCGGCCGCGGAGCGGCCGGGGCGGTCGCTCAGGCGTGGGCCAGCTTCATCGCCGGAGCCGCCGCGTCGTTGTTCGCCGCGTGGTGCTGCTTGAGCATCGGCCGCAGGACCGCGATCGCCAGGACGGCGGCGATCAGGTCCATGGTCGCCACCGTGTAGAGGACGGTCGCCCAGGTGCCGGTCGCCTGCATGATCAGGTTGCCCACCGGCACGAACAGCGCGGCGAAGCCCTTGGCGCAGTAGAGCACGCCGTAGATCTTGCCGATGTGCTTCGAGCCGAAGGTGTCGGCGGCGGTGGCGCTGAACAGCGAGTAGACCTCGCCCCAGGCCAGGAACACCACACCGGACAGGATCACGAAGGCCCACGGGTTGGAGCCGAAGTAGCCCAGCGCCACGATGCCGATACCCTCCATCGCGAACGCGATGAACATCGTCTTCTCACGGCCGATCCGGTCCGAGACGAACCCGAAGAGGGGGCGCGAGATGCCGTTCATGATCCGGTCGAGCATCAGCGCGAAGGGCAGCGCGGCCATGGCGAAGAAGTACAGGTTGACCTGGAAGTTCTTCACCCCGAGATCCTGCGCGATCACGCCGAGCTGGGCCACGGCCATCAGGCCGCCCGTCACCGTGCAGGTGAACATCAGCAGCATCACGTAGAACACGGGGGTGCGCAGCGCCTCGCCCAGGGTGTAGTCGCGCCGCGACTGCAGGACCTTGGTGGAGAACGGCACCTGATCCTTGCGCGGGGCGCGCATGGCGATGGCGGCGGCGATGATGATGGCACCCTGGATCAGGCCGAAGACGAAGAAGGCCTGGGCGTAGTTGCCGCTGTCGATCATCTTGGCGATCGGCAGGATGGTGAGCGCCGAGCCGGCGCCGTAGCCGCCCGCCGTGAGGCCGACCGCGAGGCCGCGCTTGTCCGGGAACCACTTGAGCGCGTTGTTGACGCAGGTGGCGTAGACGCAGCCGACGCCGATACCGCCGGCCACCGAGCCGAGGTAGAAGCCGCTCAGGCTGGTGGCGTAGGAGTTGATGACCCAGGCCAGGCCCGTCATCAGACCGCCGAACATGACGACGCGGCTCGGGCCGTACTTATCGATGAAGTAACCCTCGATCGGAGTCAGCCAGGTCTGGACGACGACGAAGATCGTGAAGGCGACCTGGATCGCGGCGCGGTCCCAGCCGAAGGTCTTCTGAATCTCGGGGACGAACAGCGTCCAGGCATACTGGATGTTCGCCGCTGCAACCATGCAGATCACGCCGAGCACGATCTGCAGCCATCGATTTGTACTGGGTACTGCCGTAGCCGGCGTGGCATTTGGCATGGCCATGAGCTTCCTCCCTCATTCCTGCGCTGACATTCAGCGGCGTGCTATAGGATTGGCGTGCACGCCGACGAATTCCTTGCCCGCGCCGGAACCTTATGTCGGGTTCCGAAATTGGCACGGCGGCATGCATTATTCTGTGTGCCAGGAACGTATGGCAAGCAGAATAATTCATCCGTTTCGGCCGAGAATTCGGGATTAGAGGGCGATCTCGCGCGTGCTACCGGATCGCGCGGCCGGCCGCCGCTCTCGCGGACGCCCGTCCTCGGTGTGCCGGCGCCATCTGAGACCCGGCCCGCGGCGTCGGCGCGATCCCAGCTTTGAGGATCGGACGACGTGATCGCTCGGCCCTGAACAGCACCGATGCAGACGATCGGCCCGGATCGGAGGGATCGGAGGGATCGACGGGCGACGCGGACGGCGGCGCCGGGTCGCGGGGCGCGTCAGGGAATCAGCTTGCCGGGATTCATGAGGTTCCGGGGGTCGATCGCGCGCTTCAGGGTCCGCATGAGGCCGAGCGCCTCCGGCCCGTGCTCGCTTTCCATGAAGCGCATCTTCTTCTGGCCGATCCCGTGCTCGCCCGTGCAGGTGCCGCCCAGGTCCAGCGCGCGGGCGACGAGCCGGTCGAGGAAGCCGGCCACCGCGGACATCTCCTCGGGGCTGTCGGCATCGACGAGCGGCAGGGTGTGGAAGTTGCCGTCGCCGACATGGCCGGCGATCGGCGCCGTGAGCCCGGTCGCGGCGATGTCGCGCTTCGTCGCCTCCACGCATTCCGCGAGCCGCGAGATCGGCACGCAGACGTCGGTCGACATGTTCTTGATCGTGGGACCCGGCCGCAGCGCGACCGAGGCCCAGTACACGTCGTGGCGCGCCTGCCAGAGGCGCGCGCGCTCGTCGGCCCCGGTCGCCCAGTCGAACGGGCCGCCGCCGAGATCGGCGGCGATCTCGCCGAACCGCTCGGCCTGCTCGCGCACGCCCGCGTCCGTGCCGTGGAACTCGACGAGGAGCAGCGGGGTCTCCGGCAGGGCGAGCTTCGAGTAGCGGTTGCAGGCCGCCACCTGCACCTCGTCGAGCAGCTCGATGCGCGCGACCGGGATGCCGGACTGGATCGTCAGGATCGTGGCGTCGCAGGCCGCCTTGATCGAGGGGAACGGGCAGATGCCCGCCGAGATCGCCTCGGGGATGCCGTGCAGGCGCAGCGTGACCTCGGTGATGATCCCGAGCGTGCCCTCCGAGCCGACGAGGAGCCGGGTTAGATCGTAGCCGGCCGACGACTTGCGCGCCCGCCGGGCGGTCGTGACGATGTCGCCGTTCGGCATCACCGCGGTGAGCGCGAGCACCGCGTCCTTCATCGTCCCGTAGCGCACGGCGTTGGTGCCCGACGCCCGCGTCGCCGCCATCCCGCCGATCGTGGCGTCCGCCCCGGGATCGATGGGGAAGAACAGGCCGGTGTCGCGCAGGTACGCGTTCAGCGCCCTGCGGGTGACGCCGGCCTCGACCGTGCAGTCGAGGTCGTCGGCATGGACCGCGCGGACGCGGTTCATCGCCCCCGTGTCGATCGAGACGCCGCCGAACGGCGCGTTGACGTGGCCCTCGAGGGAGGTGCCGACGCCGTAGGGCACGATCGGCACGTCGCGCTCGGCACAGGCGCGCACGACGGCCTGCACCTCCGCGGTGGAGTGCGGGAAGACCACGAGGTCCGGCGGCTCGCACGGCGCCCAGGTGAGCTGGTTGGCGTGCTGCTCGCGCACCGCCGGGCTCGCCGTCACCCGGTCCCCGAGCACGGCCCGCAGGGCCTCGGCGAGACCCGCGATCGTCGCCGCGTCCGGGCGGGTCCGCGGGGCGGGAACGGGGGCGTTCATGGGCTGCTCCGATGGGCTCGAACTGGGGCGTCGCTGGGGACGGCGCCGGGGACGGCGTGTCCCGGGGGGCGCGCGGCCCCGCGACACGGCCTCCGCCGGGACGACATGGCGACGCGACCGTAGGTCGATCGGCGGCCGCCCGCCACCCGGGCGCGGCGGGGCGGCGGCGCTGCCCCCTCCCCCCGGGTCGCGTTCACATACCGCGTCTGCCCCGCCGCGTCTGCCCCGCCGCGCCTACTCCGCCGCCCGCGCGCCGCGCGCCGCGGCCTGCTCCAGGTGCCGGTCGTGGGTGAGGCAGAGGACCGTCACCATGGCGGCGAGGCCGGCCGCCGCGATGAGGAGGAGGCCGCCCGTGAAGGTGCCGGTGGCGTCCTTGATCGCGCCGACCGCGTAGGGCGCGGCGAAGCCGGAGAGGTTGCCGAGGGCGTTGATGATGGCGATGCCGCCGGCCGCCGCGGCGCCGGACAGGTAGGCGGTGGGCAGCGTCCAGATCACCGGGAGGCCGCCGAAGATGCCGAAGGCCGAGACGCTGAACAGGGCCATCTTGGCGTAGGGATCGGAGACCAGCGCCGCCGCGGCCGTGCCGCCGGCCGCGAGCAGGAGCGCGAAGGCCGCGTGCCCCTTGCGCTCGCCCCTGCGGTCCGAGGAGCGCCCGAGGGCGAGCATGCCGACGATCCCGATCGCGAAGGGGATGAGGCTGACGAGACCCGTCTGGAGGTTCGTGAGGTCGAAGCCCTTGACGATCTGCGGCAGGAAGAAGCTGAGCCCGTAGAGCAGCGCCACGTTGCCGAAATACACGAAGGCGACGGCGAGCACGCGCCGGTCGAGGAGCGCCTCCGCGACGCTGTAGCGGCGGGCGGATTCGCGCGCCCGCCGCTCCTGCGCGAGGCGCTCGGTGAGCCACGCGCGCTCGTCCTCGGGCAGCCAGGCCGCCTGCGCCGGCCGGTCCGTCAGGAAGGCCAGGACGATCCCCGCGAGGATGACGGCGGGCAGCGCCTCGAGGACGTAGAGCCACTGCCAGCCCTTGAAGCCCCAGACCCCGTCGAGGCCCAGCAGCGCCCCCGAGACCGGCGAGCCGATGACGCTCGAGAGCGGGACCGCGGCCATGAAGGCGCCGATGATGCGCGCGCGGTAGCGCGCGGGGAACCACAGCGTGAGGTAGAAGATGATGCCGGGGAAGAACCCGGCCTCCGCGGCGCCCAGCAGCAGGCGCACGGCGTAGAAGCTCTTCTCGCCGACGATGAAGGCCATCGCGCCCGACAGGAGTCCCCAGGTCAGCATGATGCGGGCGATCCACACCCGCGCCCCGACCCGCTCCAGGATCAGGTTCGACGGCACCTCGAAGACGAAGTAGGTCAGGAAGAAGATGCCGGCCCCGAGCCCGTAGGCCGTGGCGGAGATGCCGAGGTCCCCGTTCATGGTCAGCGCGGCGAAGCCGACATTGACCCGGTCGAGGTAGGAGATGAAGTAGCAGGTGATCAGGAGGGGCAGGAGCCGCCTGCTGACCCGCCGGATGGCGCGCGCTTCCACATCCATCGTCGCCCCCTCGAGGATCCGGAACGGACGCCGGGCGCCCGATCCGACCGGGCCTCCGGTCAATTCGCGGGTGACATAGCCGGGCCGTCGGCGCCCCGATAGGAGCGGACGCGGTGCGGCGGCGGGCGCCTACGCGCCGGGGCGGGATCCGGCCCCGCCGCGACCGAGCGCGTCGAGCAGGAGGTCCGCGACGGCCCGGGGCTGCTCCTGCTGAACCCAGTGCCCCGCCCCCGCCACGAAGTGGCAGCCGACCAGGCCCGCGCCGGCGGCCTCCTTCATGCGCTCCAGCGCGCCCGGCGCCTGGAACGGGCCCCAGTCGCGCGCCCCGGACACGAACAGGAGGGGGACCTCGATCCGCCGGCCGGCGAACCGCGCGAGGTCGCGGTCGATGCTGCCATCCATGCGGCACCGGTAGCCCTGGAGCGCGCCCTGGAAGCCGGAGCGCGCGTACTCGGCCGCGTAGACGGCGAGTTCCGCCTCCGTCAGCCAGGCGCAGTCCGCGCCGCCCCGCTCCGGCATCTCCGGCGCCACGGTCGCGGGCATCGTCCGGCCTTCATCCATCACGTAGTAGGTCGGCATCTCGGCGAGGGCCTCGGCCGTCCAGCCGGCGAGCGCGCGGGGACGATTGTCCGGCCAGTCCGCGCTCTTGTGGTGGAAATAGGCGCGCAGGAACGCGGCGAGGCCCTGGGGACTGCGCTCCATGTCGGCGGCGGCGCGGCGCGTCGCGTAGTAGCGGTGGTAGTGCGTGCGCGGGCGCGGCAGAGCGGCCAGCGCCGCGTGGATCGGGTCGTCGGCCGGCGTCCGGAGGCCGCGGGCCAGGGCGTCGAGCCCCGGCGCCCCCGCGAAGGGCGCGCTCATGAGGGCGACCATGCCGAAGAGATCGGGCCGCGCCAGGGCGCAGTAGCCGCAGACCCAGGACCCGTAATCGTGTCCGACGAGCGCCGCGACCCTGTCGCGCTCCAGGGCGCTCATCAGGCACAGCAGGTCGAGGAGAAGGTTGTGCAGCCGGTAGGGCGCGAGGTCGTCCGCGAAGGCGACCGGCGCGTCCGCGGTGCGGCCGTAGCCCCGGAGGTCGGGGGCGACGACGTGGTAGCCCGCCGCGGCCAGCGCCGGCATGACCTTCCGCCAGGAATAGGCGATCTCGGGGAAGCCGTGCACCAGGAGGATGAGCGGGCGGTCGGGACCGCCGTCGCCCGCCTCCAGCACGTGCATGCGCAGGCCGTTGACGCCCTCGACGAAGCGGGCGCGGATCCCGGCCGGGAGGGCGGCCGGATCGAGCGGGGGCAGGACGTTCGTCACCATGGCCGCGCGCTCCCGTGCCGATTGTTCGACGGCCGCCGAGCGTACACGCTCCGCGATCCGACCGCGAAATCCGACCCGCGCGCATCCGGCCCCGCCCCACCTCCGCGCCCGGTCGGTGCGCCGCCGAACCGTCAGGCGGTCAGGGCGGCGGGGGCCTGCCGGTGCCCGGCCTCGGCCCGCCACGCGTCGCGCTCGGCCTCCAGGCCCTGGATCCGGGCATGGAGCTGCCCGGCATCGATGGCCGTCTCCATCAGCATGTCCTGCGCGCTGGCGAGCTGCTCGCGCAGCTCGGAATTCTCGGTCACGAGGGTCAACAGGATCGCCGCCACGTCGTCGCCCATTCGTCCACCTGCCTCACCGTCCGGGGTCGCGGCTGGTAGGACCGGCATGGTTACCGCTCCGGAAAGGATGGCGGCCGGGCGCCCGCGCCGAGGCCCCTGTCCACAGCCGGATGGCGCCGGCCGCCGGGAGGCCGCCCGCGGGCCGCCCCATCTCAGCCGCAGGAACAATCGTCCGTGCGGGAAGATGCCGTCATGCGCACCCCGCGCGAACGGAGCTGCTCGCATGTTCATGAAGCTCGACCGCCTTCAGGCCGAACTGCCACAGCCGAAGAAGCCCGATCCCAACGCGGCGGCCGCGCTGCAGGAGCTGCTCGGCGGCAAGTACGGGGAGATGTCGACCCTCGGGAACTACATGTTCCAGAGCTTCAACTTCCGCAACAAGTCGAAGCTGCGCCCCTTCTACAGCCTCGTGTCGAGTATCTTCGCCGAGGAGCTCGGGCACGTGGAGCTGGTCTCGACCGGCATCGCGATGCTCAACAACGGCCCCGGCGACGACACCGAGGAGGTCGACGTCTCGAAGGCCCCGTTCCACGACATGCAGGACATCCGGCTCGCCGGCAGCTTCCTGAGCAACGGCGGCGGCGCGACGCCGGTCAATTCCAACGCGCAGTCCTGGAACGTCGACATGGTGACGACGACGGGCAACATCATCATCGACCTGCTGCACAACTTCCACTTGGAGTGCGGCGCGCGCCTGCACAAGCTGCGCGTCTACGAGACCCTGAAGGACCCGACCGGCCGCGAGGTCTGCGGCTACCTGCTCGTGCGCGGCTCGGTGCACGCGCACGCCTACGCGCTGGCGCTCAAGAAGCTGACCGGCGTCGAGATCGAGAAGATGCTGCCGACCCCGAACATCGTTCTCGACAAGATTCCAGAGTGCCAGAAATATCTGCAGGAGGGCTCGCACCGGCGCCTCTACCGCTTCAGCCCGGACGACTACAAGGAAGCGGCCGGCGTCTGGTCGAACGACGAGGTCGCGCTGCCGGGGGATCCGCCCGGCAACCTGGAGGTCGTCGACGGCCTGCCGGAGGGCGGCAAGATCCCGGAACTCGACGGCAATTACGGGGCCTTCGCGCCCAACTACGCCCCCGAGGAGATCTTCGAGATCGCCAGCAAGCTCTACAAGAAGGGGCGCTGAGGCGCGCTGAGAACCGGGCAGGGCCCCGCGGTCTCAGAACCGCGGGCCGCGCCGTCCCCGGTCAGTACCAGTCGTCGTCGTCGGCGGGCGATCCCGGCGGGAGGGGGCCGTCACCCATCACGCCGGGATCCCCGTAGTTGAACGGAGGTCCGTCGAAGCCGACGACGCCGTCCGGATTGTCCGGCGTCACGTTGGGGTCGACCTTCAACTCGGTATCCTCGCGCCCGAGCCGTTGATCGAGGCGATCCATGCGCTTGAGATCCTGCTGGATCGGGATGTCCTGCTGGGCCTGCGCGACGATCGCGGGACTTGCGAGGGCGAACACCAGCGCGGCGACGGTCAAGCGTGTCATAGCAATCGGCCCTTCGCGTCCCGGCGCGCTCCTGAAGTCGATGCATACCGTGGACGGACCACCGAGCATAGCATTGACGGCCGTCAACACTAATCGCGCGTGCATGTCGACCGGGCGCGCGCTCGGCGAATGCGCGTCGCCGCCCGGCCCGACCGGATCGAGATCTGCCATCGCGCCGTGAGACGCGCCCTCCCCGCCGGGCATCATGCGGGCACCGTGCAGGCCTCGTGCAGGTCAGATCGCGGAAAGCCGGTAGTCCTGCGGGTGCCGGGCCCGGCCGGTCAGCGCGGCTGGCGGCCGGCCGGGCCGGCGACGTGCGGGCCGGCGGAGCGGTCGGCCGGCACGGGCCGGTGGTAGGTGACGGAGATCTCGGGCAGGATCACCGCGGTGACGTCGGACAGGCCGTGGCGTGCGGCGGATCCCTGCGCGGAGGCGGGCGTCGCGAGGGCGGCGGCGAGGGTCGCGGCGAGCGCGGCGGCAGCGAACAGGCGGACGGTCATGGCAAACCTCTTCTGACTTCGGCACGAAGTCATCCGGTCAACTGTCGCGAGTGAGGAAGATCGTCGTTCCGGCGGTCTTGATCGCCTCGGCTCTGTCGGGCCGAATGTCATCCTTCAACATGGATGTTAGGCCGGCGGTTGCCGCGAATGCGTGCGACGCCGCACAATCGTCAGTATCGGATCGAGCGCGAGGTCTCTTCGTCGCGCCGGACCGGCCCCTTTTGGGCGCGCCCGGCACCGCGGCTCGATCCGGCGCGGCGATGGCCGGCATCCGCGACTCGCGGGCGCGCCGGGGCGCTCCCGCCGGGATTTCGTGGACGGACGTTCGCTTTCCGTACTCATGTGGCATCGGAGTGGCAGCCGGCGCGCGACGGCTCCGCTACGGTGCGGACGTCTCCCTGAGGCGCCCTCGATGCTCATCCCCGCCCCGACCATCCGCCGTCTCCTCATGCTGGGGCTCGTGCTCGTCGCCCTCGTCGCGCTCGCGGACGGCGTGGCCCGCCACGAGTTGCGCACGGCCGCGCGCGCGATGACCCTCGCCGACGCGGCCCCGCAGACGGAGCGCGCGTCGGATGAGTAGGCGCTCGCCCCTCGCGGCCGGCCTGACGCTCCTCGCGGCCCTGGCGGGGGCCGAGCCCGCCGCGGCGCTGGCAGTGGAGCCGGCCGACCTGCCGGGCCTGGAGCGGGCGTGGCACGGCTGCGTCCGCGAGGCCTTCGACCGGCAGCCGGCGCACCGGAGCAGGCCCGGCCGGGAGCGGGGCGCCCTGGACGCGTGCAAACCCGAGGAGGACGCCTACGTGGCGGCCCTGATGGCCGCCCGGCCGATCGACGCGAACCGCCCTGCCCTGGCCTGGGCGCGGACCTGGATGGCCTACGTGGTGGATCCGCTGAGGGACTGGATCGCCGCGCTGCATCGCTGAGCCGTCCCAGCCGCGGCTGGGCGGAGGTCGGGCGCGAACGGCCATTCGCGCGGGGCGGACGCCTGCAGATCTCACGCAGCTCTACCGAAGGTGCGCTCCGAGCATTCGCGCCAGTATTGTGCATCCCTTTCCGATGTTCGCGCGTTCCAATCTCGAACCGGCCGATATTTCGGTGCGATTGTCGACATAGAGGAGGCGCGAATGCTGCGCGGTGGATTGCTGTGGCTGCTGGGAATCCCGCTGCCGATCATCCTGTTGCTGTATTTCCTCGGCGTCTTCCACTAGGCCGCGGCGGACGGTCGTCGTGCCCTACACGGTCGAGATCACCACGCCGCCGGTGCGGATCGACGGCGCCGAGCAGGCCTCGCGGATGTATCAGCTGCCGGACCCGTTCAGCACGCTGGCCGAGGCCAAGGAAGCGGCGATCGCGCATATCGGCGGCCTCGGCCTCGATCCGGCCGGCATCCTCTACACCGTCTTCGATCGCGAGGGTTTCACGGTCGCCTCCAACGCGGATCAGCGCGCCGAGGCCGGATAGAGCGGGCCGGCGGGTCGGGGTCCGGTCCCGCTCTGCGGGGCCCTCCGAGCCCGGAGGCGGCCTCCCAGCCCGCCTCCGGCCGGTGGGCGGCCCGGGATCCGTGCGCGAGCGGCGGCCCTGCAGGTGTTCCGGGACACGCCGGACCTGAAAGCTTGAGCGTACATCGGGATCACACCGCGAACACAGTCGCGAACCCGATGGAGATGACGATGACCTGGACCAACCGCATCGCCCTGGCCGCGACCCTGATCGCCGGCGCGGTCGCCCTCGTGACCTACGCGCAGGCCCTCAGCCTGCCGGCCCATTTCGCGTGAGCGAGACGGGCCCGGCGGCCGTTTCGCTCACCGACGCCGCCTGAACGCGCGCCGAACGGTTCCGCGGCGCAGCGTGACTCTTCGCACCGCACGCGCCCGGCCGATCCGGCATCATCATTGCAGACGAACCGACCGGGTCCGGCTGAGGACCCGCCGCTTGATGAAAGGAGTGCACGACATGGTCCTGAAGGGCTTCTCCTACGCGATGATCGGCGCCTTCCTGGGCGGCCTCGCGATGACGGTGACCGGCTCGGCCGGGGTGCTGATGGGCTTCTGAGCCGTGGTGGCCCTCGGGGCCGCCCGGGCGACGGACTGCCCGAACGGACGGCGTGAGCGGCGGGGCGAGAGCCCCGCCGTTCCCGTATGC
>NZ_FOMM01000068.1:0-1448 GCF_900112625.1 Methylobacterium sp. 13MFTsu3.1M2 | reverse complement strand
TCGTCCGGCGGCAGGTCCGGCTCGCCGCCGAGGGGGTCGAGCCGCAGCGGCACCAGCGTGGTGAACCAGCCCACCGTCCGGCTCAGGTCGTGGCGGGGCAGGGTCGGGCCGTCCTGCGCGTCGGAGAGGGGTTCGGGGAAGGGTCCTGAGAGGGGTTCGGCGAGCGCGTCGGCCAGGGCGTCGGCATCGCGACCGTGGCGCTCGAGGGTCACGCCCACCGCCGTCCCGTCGCCGCGCCGCACCAGCGCGATCGACAGGGCGGTGAGCAGGATTTCGTCGGGACGGGCGCTGTAGGGCCGGCCGGCCCGGCGCAGGAAGGCGTCGGTGGCGTCGGCGTCGAGGCTGTCGGCGATCTCGATCTGGGCGGATTCGACGTTGGGGGCGTCGGGCCGGACCGGCCGCAACGCGGCATCGGGGCACGGCCCCCCGGCCTGCCAGCCGGCCAGCCAGGATTCGCGGCGCCCGGCATGTCCGGGGTGCCGGGCCAGGACGTCGAGGCTGCGGGCCCAGCCCGGGAAGCTCGTCGGCGGGGGCGCGAGCGGCCGCCCGGCGAGGGCCGCCGCGAGGTCCTGGATCAGGATGCGCCACGACATGGCGTCGACCACGAGGTGGTGGGCGACGAGGAGGAGGCGCTCGGTCCTGTCCGCCGGCAGGGTGACGTGCACGGCCCGCCAGACCGGCCCTTCGGCGAGGTCGAGGCTCGTCTGGGCTTGCGCGGCGAGGGCCGCGAAGGCCGGCGCACCGTCCGCCGCGCGCCGCCACAGCGGGGGCTCCTGCCCCGGTGCCCGGCAGGTCTGGGTCCAGGCCCCGTGCGCGTCCCGCGCGAAGCGCAGGCGCAGCGCGGGATGGGCGGCCTCGACGGCCGCGAGCGCTTCCGCGAGGCGGCCCGGGTCGAGGGGGGCCCGGGGCGCGAGCACGATCGCCTGGTTCCAGTGCTGCCGGTTCGGGACGGGGCCGTCGAGGAACCGGCGCTGGATCGGGGTGAGGGGAACCGGACCGGCCTCGCGCGCCGGGTCGACCTGGGGGGCCGGCGCGGCCGCGCTGTCCGGGGCCGCGTCGAGATGCGCCGCCAGGGCGGCGAGGCGCGGGTGGGTGAAGACGTCCCGCGGCGTCAGCGCGAGGCCGCTCTCCCGGGCGCGGGCGACGAGCTGGAGGGCGAGGATCGAGTCGCCGCCGCGCTCGAAGAAGCTGTCCCGGCGCGACAGGCGTCGGGCGTCGAGGCCGAGCACGCCGGCCCAGAGGGCGGCGAGGCGCGTCTCGGTCTGGCCGCGCGGCGGATCGAAGCCGGTGCTCCCGCCCGCGGCGTCCGCGCCCGCCCAGTCGGGTTCGGGGAGCCGTCCTGGGTCGAGCTTTCCGTTGGCGGAGACCGGCAGGGCGGGCAGGGCGAGGATGCGGGCGGGGCGCAGCGCGTCGGGCAGCGTGTCGGCCAGGGCCCGCTGCAGCGCGGG
>NZ_FOMM01000035.1:0-58340 GCF_900112625.1 Methylobacterium sp. 13MFTsu3.1M2 | reverse complement strand
GACCGGTACTAATCGCCCGATTGGCTTGATCGCTCTCGTGATCCGTGTCCGTGTGTGACCGGCAGCCGCTGCAAAGCGGGTGACGGGCACACAGCCACGGTTATAAGAAGACCCGCAGCGATGACGCTGCATGCTTGCCGAACACAGCACTCGTCGTCGCAGCACCCTGCGCCGCCAAGTGCCAAAAAAGTTGCGATGCGCCGGTCTGGTGGCCTGAGCGGCGTGCCCAGAACCCGATCCCATCTCGAACTCGGCCGTTAAACACGCCAGCGCCTATGGTACTGTGTCTCAAGACACGGGAGAGTCGGTCGCCGCCAGACCCGCCCATCGCAATACTCACACCTTCCCTCAGCACGAACACCGATCCGGCCCCGGACACCGCCCGCGCTCACCAGAGCCGGTGCACCCGGACCAGCCGCACACACTTGGCGCGGGGTGGAGCAGCCCGGTAGCTCGTCAGGCTCATAACCTGAAGGTCACAGGTTCAAATCCTGTCCCCGCAACCAACGATCCTTGCGAGAGCAAGCCATCCAGAACCCCGGCCTCCGACCGGGAGCTGGGGTTTTTCTTGTTCGCAGCAAACCGCAGGATGCCGGCGAGGTCGCCGCGCAGCATGAAGCGCAGCTCGCCGTTTTCAGGGACGAGCGTCACCTGATCGACGAGCGTGCGGAACAGTTCCGCAGCCTCTGCGCGTCCGTCTTCCGTCCGGAGGCTGTCGTAGAGCTTCGCCACCCGCTGCCGGTATAGTTCCGCCATGTTCGGATGCAGCAGGGGGGGGCTCCTGCGCATCCCCCAGGAACGCGGTCAGTTCGGCCTTCCGGCCCTCCAGAGTTTCGATCTTCGCCTTGAGCTTGAGGGGCGGGATGCCGGCCAGGATCGCGTCGATGGCCTTGTCCAGTTCGCGCTCGGTGCGCTCCAGCTCGCGGCGCTTGGCGCCGAGTTCGGCGCCACGCTCGATCCGCAGCCGGTTCACCTCGCGTGTGAATTCGGCACAGAACTCGCGCAACAGCTCCGGCTCCATCAGGTGCGTGCGCAGCCCGTTCAGGATCGAGACTTCCAGCGCGTCGCGACGGATGTTGACCCGGTGGTCGCAGGTCCCCTTGTTGCGCGCCGTGGCGCAGCCGAGCAGGTCTTTCGAGATCATTGCGTGGCCGCCACCGCAGCAGCCACACTTCACCAGGCCGGCAAACAGGTGCTTCGGTCGACGCCGCTCGTTGAGAGGGTTTTGTCTGCCGTCAGCGCTCGTGAGACAGATTGAGGCCGTTCACGAACGGAGGATGTCTGGTTCATCGTAGCCTCAGGAGCGTAGATGAAGCAGACATCCGGGCCGGCTCGGAAGCCGGCAGAGACCGTTCGGAGGCGAGCGTCTACCGCCTGCTCAAGGCTCAGGACCTGATCACCAGCCCGGCCGACATCGTGATCAAAGCCGCCGACGAGTTCCGGGACAAGACCACCGCGTTCAATCAACTCTGGCAGACGGACTTCACCTATCTGATGGTGATCGGCTGGGGCTGGTACGACCTCTCGACCGTGCTGGATGACTTCTCGCGCTACATCGTGGCGTGGAAGCTGTGCGCGACGATGCAGGCCAGCGACGTCACCGCCACGCTCGACCGCGCGCTGGCAGCCGCCGGGCTCGACCACGTGCACGTGGTCAGCGGCCTCGGCGGCTCTCCGACAACGGGCCGAGCTACGTCGCGGGGGATCTCGCCGACTGGCTCGGCAGCCGGGGCATGACCCACATCCGCGGTGCGCCCCGCCATCCTCAGACGCAGGGTCAGATCGAGCGTTGGCACCCGACGCTCAAGAACCGCATCCGGCTCGAACACGCCTGCCTGCCCGGCGAGCTGGAGGCGCGGGTTGCCGCCTTCGTCGAGCCTTACAACCAAGCTCGGGTTCACGAGAGCCTGGGCAACCTCACCCCCGCCGACGTCTACTTCGGCCGCGGCGAGGCCATCCTGCGGGAGTGGGCGCGGATCAAGCGCCAGACCCTTATGGACCGCCGCTTGCGCCACCACGCGCAGGCTGCCCAACCTCTCAACCCAGGTGGACCAGAGCCTCCGTTCCTGAGCGTCCCAAATCGTCTCAAATCATCTGACAACGGACATCAGGCCATTTTCCTTACCAACCGTCCGGATGGTTCGGCCATTTTTGGCCAAACGTCCCGATCGAGTGTTATCAAGGGCTTAGCCATTCCTTGGACCTGTTCCAATTCCGAACCGTATTGATTTCACCAGCTGCCACAGTCGCTTGAACCACTTAAAAAGTTCGGCCATTTTTGGCCAAGCCCTTGGCCATTTTTGGCCAAAAATATCAACCGCTGATGGACGCGCCTGAAGACCCGATTCAGAGGCTAAAACGATCCACCTGATAGATCAGGCACTTGAGCTGAAAAAGAAAAAATAATGTCACCCCAGAACGGCTTGGCACGAAATCTGACATGTACTCCCCGCGAGGTCGGAACACAGCGCAGAACACCGGTCATAATCTAACCGGACCTGCGGATCGACCACCACCGGCCCCGGATCACCGGGGAAGACCATGCCGACACCCGCCTATATCTCGATCAGGGCGCCACCCAGGGCAACATCACCCAGGGCGCCTTCACCGAAGCCTCCGTAGGCAACATCTGGCAGGAGGGCCACGAGAACGAGATCCTCGTCCAGGCGATCGAACACCGCGTCACCATCCCGCGCGACCCGCAGTCGGGCCAGCCCTCGGGCCAGCGCGTCCACCTGCCGTTCAAGTTCACCGCGCCGCTGAACAAGGCGACCCCGCGCCTGTACGAGCGGCAGGCGATCGCGCTGAGCGACGTCTACGAGGGCGACCCGCACCGCACGCCGCTGCTGCGGGCGAACGACCTCGTCGGCTACAGGCCGTACGCGGACGTAACCGTGCTGGGCAGCGCCCATGCACCCGGTGGTCGGCCGGCGGCCTCCTGGGAAGTATCGCTCGGCCTGGGGAATGCCCGCACGGATCTGCGCGTGCACGGGCCGCGGCGCTGGGAGCCGGACGGGTCATCCTGGCGGCTCGGCCCGGCCGAGCCGGTCGCGCGGGTGCCGCTGGATTACCGCTTGGCGGCCGGCGGCCGGTTCGTCGGCGATCCGGAGGGCGGCGGCAGCCCGTACAACCCGATCGACCCGGGATTGCTACACCGGGACTGGAGCCCGGCGGGGCGGGCGCTGCGGGCGCCGCAGATCGAGGCGGTGGATGCGCCGGTGACCGACCCGTTTGGAGTGCCGGAGCCGGCCGGGTTCGGCCCGGTGCCGCCGTTCTGGGCGTGGCGGGAGCGGCGCTGCGGCACCCGGGATGAGACGTGGCAGCGCGGGCGATGCCCACAGATGCCGCAGGACTTCGACTACCGCTTCTTCCAGGTGGCGGCGCCGCGGCTGGTGGTCCGGCGGCTGACCGGCGGCACGCGCGTGAGCCTGGACGGGCTGCTGCCGACCGGGCCGCTCGGCTTCCAGCTGCCCGCGTTCGTGCCGGTGGTGCGGCACAGCTGGAGCGACGGCCGGGAGGCGCGGGCGGCGCTGACGCTGGACGGGCTGCACCTCGACCTGCGGGCGGACGCACCGCCTTGGTCTGTGGATCTGACGTGGCGCGGCTGGATCGCGCGGTGCCCGGCGTATCTGGGCGCGGAACTGGACGCGGTGCCGGCCGGGCAGGCGGCGGGCCTGCCGGTTTCAAGTGAGCACGGGCTGCGGGACGGGGGAGAGGCCGCATGAGCCTGCCGCGGGAGGGCGCGCGCACGACGCGCGAAGGGATTGTGGTCTCGACCGCAATGGATTGGTGCCGGTCGCCTCAGGCGATCGTGCCGTACCGGATCCATACTCAGGGACAGATCAAGGGCGCCTGCACGATCGCGAGCGTCCGGCAGAACGACGAACCCTCATACGTGAGCAGTTCGCTGATCAAGACCTGCTATGGTGACGAGGCGGGGGCTGGTGGTGGGGTTCTATCGGGCACACACGGTGGGAAGTGTGAGCCAAAGACATACTCCTCGACGGTAAGGATCGAAGACAAGGGAGTGCTGAGCCACAGTGACGAACTGTGGATGAATAACAGAAATACTTTCGGAAAACTCACTCATTTAAGGGACACCAACAGCTATCCGACGCCGCGACGAGTAAAAGTCGCGTCAAGGATAAGATTTGCGCAAGCGGGCGCTGGCACGATGACCGATGCTGTTCCCATCGGCGGCGGTGCGATTTCCATACCGAAGCCTGGCCTTGCAGCAGGCGCGGTAGCCGGGGGAATAGCTCTCCACGAACTCGACATTCTTCGCGAAGACAGCGCTATCCAGAATGCTGCTCAGCAGCTTGATCTAAATCTACAGAACACAAATGATCTGCTCGCCGCGCGCGCTTACGTGTGGGCAAAGAACATGGCTCCGATGAGCTATTGGGATGTTCCATGGTCTGGCCCCCGCAACGAGAGTGTGGCGCGGTCAGTTGCCGAGATGGAACGCACGCATCCCGGAACTGTAGGAGCAGCTGGACAAGGCGATCCAGATGCGAAGAAGAGGATGGAGGCCGCGATTGCTGCCGGCTTGGCGACAGCAGCCGCATTGCAGAACATTCGAATCACACGCAGCTCAAAAAGGAATAATTGCAGAAGAACCGTTGTAATCTCGCGATCACGTTCACCGCTGGCGGCCAAGCATATTGAGGATGCTCAAGCTTCGGGACAGCCTAGAGAGTTGAAGCTTGATAGGCTGGGTACGAACCAGTGGCGAGCGGCAAATATGAGAATATCAGGCTTGCCGCCTAATCCATTATATGATCGGGACGAGTATCCGCCTGCGACATTTGCCGAGAGCACCAACGCGAGTGTCAAATATATTCCGTTGTCGGATAATCGAAGCGCTGGTCAGCAGCTTAAAGCGCAGATTAATACACCAGCTCGTGCCGACGAAAGCTGCAAATTAACGATAACCATGGGGCCGTGAATATGCTGATTACAGAATTTAATTGTACTGTAACGCATGCACAAGTTGTTGTCTTTGAACGCCTTCCGAAGGCCTATGAATGGACTGGCGACCACGTAGCTCAGGGATTTTTATTTTCCCCAGGTGATGTGTCTTTCGGAGTTCCGGATCACGACGGTGTGTGCCGAATACAGATATACGGCAACGAAAAATTTGTACCCGACGACCTGTGTCTATGGGCCGTGCAGGTCCCATTTGAGGTCAGCGGAGATTATATACACGTCGGGACGGATTCCGAAACACGCGGAATCTACATCGATAGCGATAAATACAATCTGACATTTTCCGTCTATGATGGGCGCGTTATAGGCGGAGATTGTACTTTTTTGTTAAAGATTTTCTTTTCAAGTGACGCCAATCCAGCTTTTAGCATCATAAAGAAAGGTATCGGCATTACAACCGATCGCGTTCTTCGGGTAGACGCTGATGAAATGAGTTAGCAATCATTAATAGCGTGGCTGGACGCGGTGCCGGCCGGGCAGGCGGCGGGCCTGCCGGTCTCGGGCGAGCACGGGCTGCGGGATGGGGGAGAGGCCGCATGAGCCTGACGCGCGAGGGGATCCTGATGTCGGTCCCGATGAACTGGGGTCTCTCGCCGGATAAGGCGGTGCCGTACCGGGTTCACACGCAGGGTCAGATCGAGGGGGCGTGCACGGCGGGACCGTGCGTCAGACGGATCAGGCGTCCTACGTCGAGGGCTCGCTGATCACGCGCTGCTACGACGACGAGGCGGCGACCGGCGGGGGGGGCCAGTTCGGCACGCAGGGCGCGGAGTGCGAGCCGAAGACGTGGTCGAAGACGGTGAAGATCCAGGACAAGTGTGTGGTGCGCCACGACGACAAGTGGTGGATGAACCACAAGGAGACTTGGGGCAAGCTCATCTACATCGAGGACACCCAGAGCTATCCCACTCCGAACAGAAATGAGATCGAGCCGAGAATACAACTCGCGCAGCTTGGCCCCATGCGAGCACCAATGCCGATGCCTTTGCCGGTAGAGCCACCACCTCCGGCGAGAGCCCCTGCAATCAACGACAACGTACCAGTCATACCTGGCCCGAGCAGGCCTCCTATTATTCCTCCATCGAATATTCCACAGCCGCATGTAAACAGCTTTTTAAGTGATTACCGCTCGGATGCCTGGCGCAACGGAGATGGATCCTGGACTTTTAATACAAGATTATCCGGACCTCTGGCGCGGGTTACTACATACGACCCTGATGGAAAATACTACATCTTGGCTGAGTGGCTGCCTAATGGCCACCTTATTGTTTCACGCGATGAACTCGAGAATTTGTACCGTGAAACCCTTCAAAAAAGTAGAGCAGCACAGCGGCGCGATGCCGCTGCTTTAAGCCGCCATGGAATGCGCGTAACCCGCAAGGGAGTTACGCGACTGAGATGTTGGAGCCTGGATAGATTTCTTTACAAACGAGGAGTATCGGACGCAAGCCATCCTCTAGTGAATGAATATTGCCGTCAACTATTCGAACAGGCAAGAGATTTAAATAGCATGTCGCCAAGCGAGTACCTTAACGAAAGGGAATGGTTTAAAGCGCACGGTCGCCTGAACAGTCGGGCTGAATTTAGAGAAGAACACCTCCAGACAGTTGTGAATGATTTGTTCAAGAGTGGCTAGTACACTAGCATTTTTGCGGCTCGCGCAGCCGCTGAGAAAAATATATTTGGAATTGTTCCGCTGCGTACCCCAGATCAGGTAGTTAGTGGAAGTCTATCCGTTATCGAGAGATTGGGTCTATATTAAGTTAATTCATCGCTCGGTGGAGGATGGTCAGCAAGGACCTCTAAACTTGACACAATCGCAGCAGAAGCTAAAAGCAACAATGATAAGAAATTAAATGTTTCTCTATGTGCTGAGTTCAAAGACCAAATAGTTTGCGAGTCAGACCTCAACTGCTAGGAGGGAGTCATGGATTTAGATGAAAATGTCTCACACATCATCCAATCTGCAAAGCCGAAAAAATTTAGAAAATTCGATGGTAGAAAATATGTAGATGTAGTTCCAAAACCTATAATCGCCATCTGCGAGCGTTTTGGCATTGCGAGTTGGGCAGGCGGCGCCTTCCAAACCTGCGACCCTGAGTCCATTTGGGATTCTGTAAGAGAAGCCCTGGACGGAAATCAGCACCTCGAAGCAGATAAGACTATTCCGTACTTAATAAGTGCTTTCGGTATAGCAAAAGCATGGAATTCAAAAGTTGGCTCGGTAAACATCGAATTTCCAAACAATAGAATTGTATACAATATAAATCCCGGAGAAATATTCGCCGATACCGTTAGCGACGTGGAATTTTACTCCAGTTTCCCTCTTAACAAGCGATATTTTCGCGATTTTGGTCTCCTCGACGCTGCGATAAATAAACTCGGTGCATTAAACGAGCTGGAGATTTATGGTTTTGTCCCCCCTCTTAGCTTAGGTGGAACGCCTACCGTAGCCAACGTTGAGCGACTTCGTGCGGACGTTTATCTTTCCATATTGTCTCAATCGGAGAGATTTAAGGAGTTTTATTTTGATTGCACGGATCCAAGCAATTTGCGCTATGTAGATTTATGATATGACGTGCGATCACGAGCAAATGACCAGCACTACTTCGGGGCGATATCGACAGGCCCCGTGAGTGGTTCCGGCCCTGGCGCACCACGGGCTCAGCCGGCCGGGTTCGGCCCGGTGCCACCGTTCCGGGCATGGTGGGAACGGCGTTGCGGCACCCATGATGAGGCTTGGGCGCGCGCGACACGTGATGGAATCGTGGTGTCGACCGCCTGAAAGGCGCCAGGTAGGCTAGGCTTTTGCACCGTGCAAAGCCTCTGACTGGAGCGCGTCGAGGACCTCTCCGGCAACGCGCTCGCCCTCATCCGCGACCAAGCGGGCGTGCTCCGGCGGGTCGAGCGCTCCGACGGCCTCGCACTCGCCTTCGACAACGACGATACCGGCCGGCGCACCAGCATCACCCTGATCGGGCTCGGCGGCGCCAGCCTGAGGCTCACCGAATACGGCTACGACACAGGCGGCCGCATGGACCGGGCCGACTGCGCCTTCGGCATGTCGGTCGACTACGCCTGGCAGCCCGACCGGCCGCTGCTCGCCCGCTGGCACAACAGGACCCGCCGCTCGCAGACCGTGTTCGGCTACGACGATGCGGGCCGGGTGGTGCACACCGAGACCACCGGCCTGTGGAACGGCGACCGCTTCCTCTACGACGCGCAGGCGCGCCGGACCACCTACCAGCCCGGCGGTGACGCGGCCCGGGCGCAGGTCTTCGCCTACGACGAGAACGACAACGTCACGGCCGAGACCGACGCGCTCGGTGCCACCACGCGCCACAGCTTCGACCGCTACGGCTTCCGCATCGCCACCACCGACGCGGCCGGGGCTACCGTGCGCACGCGTTACGACATCTTCGGCAACGTACGGAGCCACGTCGACGCCGAGGGGCGGGAGACGCTGTACGGCTGGGGACGGGAGGGCCAGCTCGATATCGTCGTCGACGGCGCGGGCAACGTCCGGCGCAACGACTACGACGCCCAGGCCAACCTCGCGGCCGAGACCGACGCCGAGGGCCACCGCACGGAGTACGAGCGGGACGCCCACGGCCGGATCACCCTGACGCGCTTCCCCGACGGCACCGAGGAGCGGCGCACCTACGACGCGGGCGGCTGGCTCGCCAGCGTCACCGACACCAGGGGCGGGGTGACCCGGTTCGGTTACGACGCGTTCGGGCGGCTGGTGGAGACCGCCGACCCGCTCGGGCGCACGACGCGGCTCACCTACGCGGCCGGTCCCGGGGGCTTTGCCACCCCGACCGGGCTGACCCGGCCGGACGGCACGACGGTGGCGCGCGCCTTCGATCCGGAGGGGGCGCTGGCCAGCGTCACGGACGGCGAGGGCCGGACCTGGCGCTACCGCCACGGCGCCTTCGTGCTGGAGGCGATCGAGGACCCGACGGCGGCACGCTGACCCTCGGCTATGACGGCGAGGGCCGGCTCGTCCAGGTGACCAACGCGCTCGGCCGGAGTTACGCGCTGGAGCGGGACGCGGCCGGCCGGGTGGTGACCGAGGTCGACTTCGACGGGCGGGTGACGCGCTATACCCGCGACGTCCTCGGGCGGGTGAGCGAGACGGTCAGGCCGAACGGCGCCCGGTTGACCTACACTTACGGCCGGACCGGGCTGGTCACCGGGATCGCGGTGTTCGGCCCGGACGGGCGGCGGCAGGATCGTGTCGCCTACGGGTACGACCGGCGCGGGCTGCTGGTCGAGGCGCGGAACGAGGCGACGCGGGTGGAATACATCCGCGACCGGGACGGGCAGATCGTCGAGGAGGATGTCGGCGGGCGGCGGGTGCAGAGCCGGTACGATGCCTGCGGCCGGCGTGTGGCGCGGCGGATCTTTTCCGGGATCGACCAGCCCCATGAAGTCCGGCTCGGCAAGCACGTCACCCGCCACGCCTACGATCCGCTGGGCGCCCTGGCCGAGCTGGTGGTGGCCGAGCACGCGCCGCTCGCCTTCACCCGGGACGGGCTCGGGCGCGAGGTCCGGCGTGAGAGCGCGGCGGGGTTCGTGCTGGACAGCGCCTGGGACGCGGGCGGTCGGCTGTCGGCGCAGCGGGGCGGGCGGACGATCCGGGGCCTGTCCGGGGCGATGGCGGTGCAGCGGTCGGGTCTGTCGGCGGACGCGGCGCGGCCGATCGAGCGTAGCTATGCCTGGGACCGGGCCGACGCGCCGGCCGCGATCGTGGAGCGTCTGTGGGGCGAGGCGGCGTTCGCCTACGACGGCAACGGGCAGGTGGCCGAGGCGCGCTTCGGCGAGCGGGCGGAGCGGTTCTCGTATGACCCGGCGCGCAACCTCGCGGGTGTGGCGATCTCCAGTCTCGGCGCGGTCGAGCACTTGCGCAGCCTCGGTGAACCTGTGCCCGACAAGTTGCTCGCCCATGTCGCCCCGCTCGACTGGCGGCACATCAGCCTTATCGGCGACAATATCTGACAGAACGCCGCAGCCGAGCTGGACCGCGACGGATACTGTCCGCTCAACCTCCGCGACGAGGCCAGGGCGGCGTGAGCCGCGTTCGCACAATATTCAGCTTGCCGCTGTCCATGCAGCAATCGTTCTGGTAGCCCCTCAAAGTGTTAGCGCTCGCACTGCACGGGGCGCGCCAGCCTATCGGCTAAGGTTGCACAGGTAATACCCTCAGTTGGTGCGGTATGAGAGGCGGAACCTGACTGGTCGCGAGCATCTTGATACCACCAACGCTTGGTTGGGCTGGAATTATCTTCAGTGCTTGCGCCCTGCAAAGGTGAAGTTTCCCGTGTGCCGGAAGGCGGGATAGCCTTTGGCCGCCGGCGCGGGGTGAGCGGCCGTGGAGCGGCAGCAGCTTCCCGCTTCTCGCTCGGCTGTACGGGCGCTGTGCCAACATAGTCGGTGCCAGCAAAATAGGCGATACAGCCCTTCGCGAGATCGGTCCCGTTCAAAAGCTCGAAGCGTGCGGAACTCATCGCAGCCGCAGCCGCTGCATCGAAATCGGGGTCACCGCTTGAATCGATCGCCGCGACCCCACGTGCGATCCCCTTCGCCTCCACATCATATCGGATGAACGACCACGGCCGCTGTTCCTTCTGGCGGAACGCTTCGGCCACCGTCTCGGGAAGCGTAAGCTGCGGGCGCTCCGTCATAGGCATGTTCTTCGCCTCACAAGTCTCGGTAGCGGAGGGCCAATCGTCCTGCCGACCTAGCTCGCTCGTGAGTCGGTGTGTGTCGAGCCACTGCGCTTTGGCCTGCGTCTTGGCCTCGCGTTCCACCTCGGGCGAAGCCGTGGAGCAACGCTCAGTCCGAGGGCCAGATTACGAAACTGAAGCTGATCAAGCGACTGATGTACGGCCGGGCCGGCTTCGACCTTCTACGCCGTCGCGTGCTTCTGGCTCCTTGACCCACACGAAATGACGAAGAGCCACTGAACCGAAGCACGTCCAAAAGGGAGTTGAGCCTGTCTCGGGTTGAGAAGCTACTCCGGTAATTTCGGTATAACTCTTTCGATCAGTCGCGAAAATAGAGCGTTGCATTCCCTCGTAACCAACGATCTGTGCTCAGAACGAATCGCCGGATTGCGCCGAGATCGGGTGTTGCGGGGACCCGCAACCAACGTCATCTGACAAAGCCCGCTGCGCCGAACGCGCAGCGGGCTTTTTTCATGGCCCGATGCCGCGTCTCACCGCGTTCCGACAGGTCGCCGGCTGCGCCGCTCGGCCTTGCGGGTCGCGGTCTCGCGCAGGTGATGCTCGATGGCGTCGTTGGCCCGGCCGCGCATGTGGCGGATGGCGTCCACGTCGTCGAAGGTCTCGGGGAAGCGCCGCGACAGCCACAGATAGGCGCTGGCGAGCTTCACGGTCCGCTCCTGGTAGTCGAGCGCGCCCGAGAGGTTGCCGCGCAGAGCCGGGACCGTGAGGCCGGCGGCGCGCGCCTGGCACCAGCGCTCCAGCAGCCCCATGGCGATCTCGTCGCGCCGGTCGATCGGGCAGACCGAGAAGGCGAACTTCTCCTCGATCGGCAGCCGCGCCCGGTCGACGATCCGGGCGACCTCCAGCACCTCCTCCAGGGCCGAGGGCTGGAACGGCGAGCCCGCGTAGAAGGTCGCCCGGGCGAAGTGGGTCAGCACCTCGTGCAGGCTGTGGGTGCGCATCTCCTCGGCCACCGAGCGGATCGCCCCGAGATCCGGGCGGACGAAGAAGCGCGTGTCGGCCGCCGGCGCCGTCGGGGCGCCCGAGAGGGCGGTGCGGATCGGCTCGGCGGCGTACGGGTCGGTCGCCGCCACGTAGCCGACATCCTGGTGGCCGTAGCGGCCGGCCCGGCCGGCGATCTGCCGGATCTCGGAATGGGTCAGCGCCCGCTCGGCGGTCCCGTCCCACTTGCGCACCGCCGAGAACACGATCCGCTTCAGCGGGCCGAGGTTCAGCCCCATGCCGATCGCGTCGGTGGTCACCAGCACGTTGGCCTCGCCGGAGCGGAAGCGCGCGGCCTCGGCCCGGCGGACCTCCGGCGACAGGGCGCCGTAGATGGTCGCGACCCGGTGGCCGCGGGCGACGAGGACCTCGCGATTCTCGTGCACGGCCCGGCGGGAGAAGGCCACGACCGCGTCCCCGGCCTCGACCTTCTCCAGCGGCACCGGCTCCTCCAGCAGCAGGAGCGGCGACTTGCGGGTGAAGGGGATCACCTCCAGGGACTCGTCGGCGGCCTCGGCGGCGCGGCGGACATACGACAGGGCGTCGTCCGAGCCGCAGACGATCACGATCCTGGCGGCGACGCCGAACAGCGCGTTGGTCCAGGCCCAGCCGCGGTCGGGGTCCGACAGCATCTGGATCTCGTCGATCACCGCCACGTCGATCGGCCGCGTCAGGTCGGCGGTCTCGATCGTCCGGGCGGTGTGGGTCGGGTTCGCCTCGCCCAGCACCTCCTCGCCGGTGATCATGCCGGCGCGCAGGCCGCGCTCGCGCAGGGTCTCGTAGTTCTCCAGCGCCAGGAGCCGGAGCGGGGCGAGGTAGGCGCCGGTCTCGGCCGCCGTCAGGTGCTGCAGGGCCGCGTAGGTCTTGCCGGAATTGGTCGGCCCCATGTGGAACACGATCTTCCGGTCGAGGCGCCGGGCGGCGGTGAACCGCTCGATATAGGCGCCGAAGCCGACCTGATCGCGCAGCCTCCGCAGGCGCGAGCCCTCGCGCGCCACCGCCTTGGCGTGGCGGCGGACGGGGGTGAGCGTGTCGTTGAGGCCGCGGGCCAGCTTCGAGCCGTAGGTGAAGACCCGGGACCGGAGCGAGCGGTCCATGTGGGCGATGTAGGCGGCCGCGTCCGCCCCGACCTCGCGCAGGTCGACGAGGAGCTGCGCCCGCAGCCGGTCGACCGGCTTGTGCAGGGCGCGGGTCGCCTGGAGGGCCGTGCGCGCCACGGCGTCGCGCAGGGCCTCCAGGCGGTGCGTCGGGTCGTTCCGGGCGGCCATGCAGGCGAGGATCTCGGCCGCCTCCGGCTCGGGGGCCACGTCGAGGCGCAGGTCCAGGCGGCCGTTGTCGAGGAGCGGGATCTCGGTGCGGATCAGCCAGGTGATGCGGTGGTCCTTGGTGACCACGGCCCGGAGATTGGGGATCCCCTTCCGGATCGCCGGGACGCCGGTCTCCGCGAAGGCCCGGGCGGCCCGCATCTCCTGGAGCGCCCGGGCGACGCGGTCGTCGTCGACCTCGGCGCCGTAATCGGGCAGGTCGAGCTGGGCGAGCAGCCGGTCGAGGTCGACCGCCTCCGGGGCGACGCCGAGCCGCCCCAGGGACTCGATCAGGCTCTCGATCGTCGGGCGGAGACGCTTGCGCGCCATGCGGTCACCTTCGGCAGAAGCGTCTGACGCCAACCCCGACGCGGTCGGGGGCGTTCCGGATCCGATCCATGCGCCGGACGGACGACGCGCGCCATCCCCGAAGGCGCGTCACTGCCGTCTTTGCGAGCGCAGCGAAGCAATCCAGTCGGTGCCCTCCGGACGGAAGGCGCGCAGCCCTGGGTCGCTTCGCTGCGCTCGCGATGACGGAGCGTTACGGATGCCGCGCCGCCTCGGCGAGCCAGCCGCAGAAGGCCCGGACCGCCGGATCCTCCGCCCGCGGCTCGGGGATGTAGGTGTAGTAGCTCCGCGCGGGCAGGGCGGGGCCCGGGAAGGGCAGGGTCAGGCGGCCGGCCGCGACGTCGTCAGCGATCAGCCGCTCGGGCCCCATGGCGACGCCGAGCCCGTCGAGGGCGGCCTGGAGGGTCAGGTAGAAATGCTCCAGCGTCACCGTGGCCCGCGGCGCCAGGTCCGGGACGCCCGCCGCGCGCAGCCAGTCGGGCCAGACCCGCGGCAGCGTCGCGGCGTGCAGCAGCGTGTGCTGCTGGAGATCCTCCGGCACACGAAGCGCCAGCCGGCGCAGCAGGTCCGGGCTGCAGACCGGGATGCGCCGCTCGGACAGGAACGGCTCCGCGCGGTGGCCCGGCCGGCTGTCCGGCCCGCCCCGGATCGCCACGTCGAACGGCTCCGCCAGGCTGGCGAGGGGCACGTTCGAGGTGGTCAGCCGCACCTCGATCGACGGGTTGGCCCGCTGGAAGCCCGACAGGCGCGGGATCAGCCAGCGGAGTGTGAAGGTCGCCAGCGCGTTCACGTGCAGCAGGCGCGGCCGTCCGCGCTCGGCCTGCCGGGCGGTGGCCAGGGCGATGCGGTCGAGGGCGGCGCCGATCTCGGTGGCGTAGGCCGTGCCGGCCTCGGTGAGGACCACCCGCCGGTTGTGGCGCTCGAACAGCGGCAGCCCGAGCCAGCCTTCCAGTGTCTGGACGTGCCGGCTGACCGCCCCGTGGGTGACCCGCAGCTCGTCCGCCGCGCGGGTGAAGCTCCCGTGCCGCGCGGCCGCCTCGAAGGCCTTCACGGCGTTCAGCGGCGGCAGGCGACGGTGCACGGGTCAGGTTTCCTCACGCGAGTGTCAGCATAAGTCGTTTGTCAGCTCCGGGCCAGGGCGCCATCCTAATGCCGCACCACGAAGGATGGCTGGATGTCCGTCGCGTCCGATCTGACCGCGTCTTCCGAAACTGCGTCTTCCGAAACCGCATCCCCCCGGGCCGCGTCCCTGCCGGACGCCCGGCGCACGCTGGTGGCCACCGGCGTGAACCACGCGCTGCACGACGGCTACACGGACCTGATCTACGTGCTGCTGCCGGTCTGGCAGGCGGAGTTCGGCCTCGACTACGTCGCCCTGGCGTTCCTGCGCTCCCTCTACAACGGCGCCCTGGCGGCGCTGCAGATGCCGGCGAGCCGCCTCGCCCAGGCCTGGGGTGCCCGCACCGTGCTGGTGCTCGGCACCGTGCTCAGCGCGGCCGGCTACGCGATCGCCGGCGCCTCGGGCGGCCTCGTCGGGCTCGGGATCGGGCTCCTGCTCGGCGGCGCCGGCAGCAGCACCCAGCATCCCCTGGCGTCCGCGGTGATCGCCCGGGCCTACGGGCCCGGCGCCCGCGGCCCGCTCGGCACCTACAATTTCACCGGCGATCTCGGGAAGGCGGCGGTCCCACCCCTGGTCGGCCTGCTGCTGACCCTGACGGGCTGGCGGCACGCGCTCTGGGTGATCGCCGGCGCCGGGATCGTGGTCGCGCTCGCGGTCGCGCGCCTGCTGCCGCGTGAGCCGGCGTCACGCAGCGGCGGCGCCGCTGCGCGTCCGGCGCCCCACCCGTCCGCGACCGGGTCGGGGAGCGGCACGGGCTTCCGGCTCCTCGTCGCCATCGGCATGCTCGACAACGCCGCGCGGCCGGCCTTCCTGCTCTACCTGCCGTTCCTGCTGCAGGAGAAGGGCGCGGCGCTGACCACGGTGGGCCTCGCCCTGTCGCTGGTCTTCGTCGGCGGCGCGCTCGGCAAGGCGGTCTGCGGGCGCCTCGGGGAACGCCTCGGCGTGACCCGGACCGTGATCCTCACCGAGACCGGGACCGCGCTCGCGATCCTCGCGGTGATCGTGCTGCCGCTGGCCCCCGGGCTGATCCTGCTGCCGCTGCTCGGCGTGATGCTAAACGGCACCTCGTCGGTCCTCTACGGCACGGTGCCGGACCTGGCCCCGGGCGGCCAGGTCGAGCGGGCCTTCGCGGTGTTCTACACCTGGACGCTCGGCGGCAGCGCGCTGGCGGCGCCGCTGCTCTACGGACGGCTCGGCGACGCGGCCGGCCCGCACTGGGCGGCCGTGGCGGCGGCCGGGACGGCGCTCGCCGTGGTGCCGCTGATGCTGGCCCTGGCGCCGCGCCTCGGGGCGGCGCACCGGCACCGGGCCTGAGGCGCGCCGTCCGCTCGGATCACCCGTCATCTCGCGCGCAGCGAAGCGACCCGGGGATGCGCGACGCCGAGAACCGCGGTGCCACTCTGGATTGCTTCGCTCCGCTCGCAAAGACGTTCGCGTCAGGCGTTTCCGAGAGTGCTGACCCGGACGGCCTCGGACCGTCCGTCCACCGCCACGTCCCGGATCTCCGCCGGCGCCACACGGGCCGCCGCGTAGACCGCCTCCGACACCACCGCCACGCAGCCGAGGACCTTGGTCAGGCCCTGGAGCCGGGCCGCGACGTTGACGGTGTCGCCGAGCGCCGTGAACCGGGCGTCGGTGGCGTCGCCCATCTCGCCGACGATCGCCGGGCCGGCATGCACGCCGATCCCGTACCGGAGGGTGTGCTCGAGGTCGGCCGCCAGGAGCCCGTTCAGGGTGTCGACCGACTCGGCGATGAGGTCGATCGCCCTCAGGGCCTCCCGAGCGGCCGCCTCGGCCTCCGTCTCCAGGCCGAACAGGGCCAGCAGGCCGTCGCCGAGGAACTGGTTGGTCGAGCCGCCGGCCTCGCGCACGGCGTCGCCGACCGCGCCGAGGAAGCGGTTGATGATGAACACCGTGTCGTAGGGCAGGCGCTCCTCGGCGAGCCGCGTCGAGCCGCGCAGGTCGACGAACATCGCCACGATGAAGCGCTCCTCGCCCGACTGCGCCCGGTCGAGCAGGTCGGCCTGGCGCATCCGCGGCTGCGGCGGCAGCAGCGGCACCACGGCCATGTCGGTCTCCGGCCGGAACTGGCAGGCGAGGCGCACCCCCGGGCCGGCCGCGATGCGCTCCAGCACCGCCCGCTCGGTGCGGCCGGGCGCCGGCGCCCCGTCGCTGCCGTCCGTCACCCGGATCCGGCAGGTCGAGCACCGGCCGCGGCCGCCGCAGACGCTGGCATGGGGGATCCGGTTGCGCCGGCTCGCCTCCAGGACGCTCGTGCCGCGGGGTACCCGCACCACCCGTCCGTCCGGGTAGCTGAGCCGGATCGTGCCGCGCTTGATCTCGGCGAGCGTCCGCGCGCCGCGGGCCGCGATCACCGCCGCCACGAGGCCCGCGTAGGTCCCGAGCAGCCCGTCCCGGACGGCGGCGAGCCGCGCCACTTGGTCGGGCAGCCCGACATGGACCGGCTGGAGCGCCGCCGCGCGCCACGCCGGATCCTGCGCCAGGGTCATGACCATCCGGCCGCCCTGCGCGAAGCCCAGCAGCGACAGGACCGGCACCAGCACCGCGAGCGCCAGCAGCCAGGGCGCCATGCGGTCGAAGCCGGGCTTCAGCCGCAGCCAGAAATACAAGCCCATGCAGCCGTGGATCCAGGCGACGACCAGGACCGTGACCTGCATCAGGCCGAGGATCGGCGAGGCGATCCAGAAGGCGTAGAGTTCCTGCGCGTAGCCCTTGTCGAGCCCCTCGGTGACGAAGGAGACCCGGGTCCCGACGATGTGGCTGATGAGCAGCGGCGGGATCAGCAGGCCCGAGACCAGCTGCAGGGTCTCGGACGGCCGCCAGTGGAAGAAGCGGGCCGCGTAGAGGGCCTGGAGCCCGAGCAGCAGGTGGACCACCAGGGCGCCGTAGAGCAGCGTCAGGCCGACGGGGTTGAGCCAGACGGCCGTGACGAGGTCGAGGCCGTCCTCCATGGCGTCGAGGGAGACGTTGCCCAGGGCGTGGTTCAGCAGGTGGGTCAGCACGTAGCCGAACAGGATCAGGCCGCTGGCCAGCCGGAGGCGCCGCAGGTTCAGGCGCAGGCGCGCGGCGCGCGGGGCCGACCGGGGTTGCGCGCCCGACTCGGCGGACCGGAGCGTCGCGATCGAGGCTGTGCGCACCATGCTGGAGGTCCGAGGGGATCGGTTCTGGGCCCGCCATTCACGGGCCCCTCGTACCAGCAAGACTTCCGTTGCGTCCGATTTATTTCTAATCGCCCGCGTTTCGCCGGATCCCGGCGACGCGGATCGCGCGGGGCCGCCCGCGTCGGAGCCCCGATGCTGGACACCTTCTTCGCCCGCAGCGCCGCCGCGGTGGCCTCCGACCTGATCGGCGCCCGCCTGTTCGTCGGCGCGGCCGGCGGGATCATCGTCGAGACCGAGGCCTACGACAGCACCGATCCGGCCTCCCACAGCTTCCGCGGCCCGACCCGGCGCAACGCCAGCATGTTCGGCCCGCCGGCCCACGCCTACGTGTACCGGTCCTACGGGATGCACTGGTGCCTGAACCTCGTCTGCGAGCCCGGCAGCGCCGTGCTGCTCCGGGCCCTCGCGCCGACCGAGGGGCTTCCCGCCATGCGGGCGCGCCGCGGCCTGGAGGATCCGCGCCTCCTCTGCGCCGGCCCCGGCCGCCTCTGCCAGGCCCTCGGCGTCACCGACGCGCTCGACGGGGCGCCCCTCGCGCGGGCGCCGTTCCGGTTCGAGCCGCGCGCCGCGGGCGATTCCGGGGGCGTCGACGTGGTCAGCGACCGGCGCATCGGCATCACCCGCGGCGCCGAGACGCCCTGGCGCTTCCTGCTCGCCGGCTCCCGGTTCGTGAGCCGCCCGGCGCGGAAGGCAGGGCCGGCCGCCGGGTGAGGGCGGCCGCCCACCGCGCGTCACCTCGCGCCCCGCCGCGGCTGCCGGGAACTTGGGCATCCGCCTGCGGTTCCCCGGTCGTGGACGAGGGAGCCCCGGCATGCTGGCGATGAACTACCGCGGGCCGTACCGCGTGCGCGTCGATCGCAAGCCGATCCCCGTGTGCGAGCATGTTGAGGATGCGGTCATCCGAGTTACGCGAACCTGCGTCTGCGGATCTGATCTTCACCTGTACCATGGAATGGTGCCGGATACGCGCGTCGGCACGACGTTCGGCCACGAATTCACGGGCGTTGTTGAGGAGGTCGGCTCCGGCGTGCGCAATCTCGCCGTCGGCGACCACGTGCTGGTCCCGTTCAACATCGCCTGCGGCCGCTGCCATTTCTGCAGGCAGGGGCTGTTCGGGAACTGCCACGAGTCGAACGCGCAGGCCACCGCGGTCGGCGGGATCTACGGATACTCGCACACCGCCGGCGGCTACGACGGCGGCCAGGCCGAGTACGTCCGGGTGCCCTACGCCGATGTCGGCCCGTGCAAGATCCCCGAGACGATGGACCTCGACGACGCGGTGCTGCTCACCGACGTCGTGCCGACCGGCTATCAGGCGGCCGAGATGGGCGGGATCCAGCGCGGCGACACCGTCGTGGTCTTCGGCGCCGGACCGGTCGGCATCATGGCAGCGCGCTGCGCGTGGCTGTTCGGGGCCGGGCGGGTGATCGTCATCGACCACGTCGAGTACCGGCTCGACTTCGCGCGGCGGTACTGTCCCGCCGAGGTCTACAATTTCCGCTCGATCGGGGATCCCGTGGTCTTCCTGAAGAAGACCACCGATTCCCTCGGGGCCGACGTCTGCATCGACGCGGTCGGCGGCGACGCGGCGGGGAGCGCCCTGCATACCCTGATGGGGACCAAGCTGAAGCTCGAGGGCGGCTCGGCGGTGGCGCTCCACTGGGCGATCAACGCGGTCAAGAAGGGCGGGATCGTCTCGATCGTCGGGGTCTACGGGCCGACCGGCAACCTGATCCCGATCGGCAACGTCCTGAACAAGGGCATCACCATCCGGGCCAACCAGGCCTCGGTGAAGCGCCTGCTGCCGAAGCTGATCGCCCATATCGAGGCGGGCCGCCTGAACCCCAAGGAACTGATCACCCACAAGGTGCCCCTCGAGGAGGCCGCGGATGCCTACCACCTCTTCTCGGCCAAGCTCGACGGCTGCATCAAGCCGGTCCTGGTCCCCCCGACGGCACGCGCGTGAGGAGGGGGCGATGAGAAACCGTCCGATCGATCCGTCGACGGTCCCGGGCTGGGGCGTCGACGCGGATCCGCAGAACGATCCGACCTACCCGATGCGCGACATCGCGCGCGACGACAGCCGGGGCATGAACTGGACGCGGCCGCCGCAGCAGCGGGCGCGCGTCGAGGTCCTCACCTCGATCGAGTACAACGCCCGGCCGGCGGTCGTCGGCACGTCGACCCCGCCGCGCGGCGTGAGCGGCGTCATCCGCCGGCAGGCGTTCCGCTACAGCGAGTCCCAGTGGGCGCACTGGCTGATGCTGATGGCCGCCGACCGGGTGAACGTGGTCGAGGGCGTGGTCGACGACCTCGCGCGGGGCCGCGTCCCCAACGTCCCGGCCGAGATGGGCGCCCGGGCCGAGCTGGCCCACAACCGGTCCGGGCTGGCGGGCAAGCTCGCGCTGACCGGCGCGGCGATCGGGCTCGGGATCCTGGTCTCGCGCCTCGCCCGCGCGGAGCGGCGCTAGGGCCGCCCCCGGACGACGGCGCGGGGAACGGCTTTCGCGGCGGGTCCTCCCTCGGCTAGGACAGCGGGGCGCGCAGCCCCCCGGGTGCCTGCGGCGAGCCCGGGGGGACCATGGCGGCCAAGGATGAAGCGACGTGGCGGGTCGGCGTCCTGTTCTCCCGCAGCGGGGTGAGCGGCATCACCGAGACCGAGCACTTCCTCGGCACCGCCCTGGCGATCGAGGAGATCAACCGGGCCGGCGGCGTGCTCGGGCGCCCGATCGAGCCCGTCTGCTACGACCCCGCCGGCGACAACGACGCCTACCGCACCCTGGCCCGGCGGATGCTCGCCGAGGACGGGGTCGAGGTGGTGTTCGGCTGCTCGCTCTCGGCGAGCCGGAAGTCGGTCATGTCCACCGTGGAGCGGCACAACGGCCTGCTCTGGTACCCGTCGATCTACGAGGGCTTCGAGTACTCGGAGAACATCATCTACACCGGCGCGACCCTCAACCAGAACGTCTTCGCACTGGCCGACTACCTGATGCAGGAGCACGGGCCGCGGATCTTCCTGATCGGCTCCGACTACATCTACCCGCGGGAATCGAACCGGGTCATGCGCGACCTGATCGAGGCGAAGGGCGGGACCATCGCGGGCGAGCTGTACGCGGCCCTCGACGCGGACGACGCGGCCCACGCCGCCATGATCGCGGCGATCCGCGACGCCGCTCCGGACGCGGTCTTCTCCACCGTGGTGGGGCGCGGCGCCGAGCGGCTCTACCGCGCCTACGCCGAATCCGGCATCGACCGCGCCCGCTGCCCGATCGCCAGCCTCACCCTGGCGGAGGGCCAGATCCGCGCGATCGGCCCCGAGCACTGCACCGGCCACGTCCTCGCGGCGCCGTATTTCGGCGCGCTGCCCGGCGAGGAGAACCGGCGCTTCGTCGCCGCCTTCCAGGCCCGGTTCGGGCCTGAGCGCCCCACCAGCATGTGGTCGGAGACCGCCTACGCGCAGGTCCACCTCTTCGCCCGGGCGCTCGCGGAGGCCGGCACCCTCGACGCCGAGCGCCTCGGCGCGGCGGCCCTGCGGCAGCGCCTCGCGGCGCCGGAGGGCGAACTCGCCTTCGACGGCGAGACGCGCCACATCTGGCTCACCCCCGGCATCGGGGTCGCCCGCGCGGACGGGCAGTTCGACGTCGTCTGGCGGGCGCGGCGGCCGGTGCGGCCCGACCCGTACCTCGCGTGGTCCCGGTTCGAGACGAACTGGCTGGAGGAGGGGCTCGCCGCGTGACCGCCCCCGCCCGCAAGATCCTGGACGACCTGCGGCGCGCCCGCGCCCTCGTCATCCATCCCCGGGACGAGGAGGCCGCCGCTTTGCTGGAGCAGCTCCGCCGCCTCGGCTGCGCGGTCTCCCTGGCGTGGCCGCCGCCCGCCGCCCTGCCGGCCGACATCGACACGCTGTTCATCCAGCTCGACGACGCCCAGGTGATGCACCTGCTGCCGTCGATCGAGGCGATCGAGCCGGCGGTCATCGCCATCGTGGCCTACGAAAGCCCGACCTCGCTGAAGGCGATCGCGGACGTCAACGCCCACGGCGTGCTCAACAAGCCGCTCCACCCGCGGGGCGTGCTCACCCAGTTCGCCCTGGCCCGCTACCGGCGCGGCTACGAGGGCCGGCTCACCAGCAAGATCAACCGGCTGGAGGAGACCATGAAGGGCCGCCGCACCGTCGAGAAGGCGGTCCGGCTGCTCGTGGACCTGAACCGGATCGACGAGGACGCCGCCTACAAGATGCTCCGGGACCGGGCCACCGCCGCCCGCGTGCCGATGGCGAGCGTGGCCGAGAGCGTGGTCTCCGCCCACGAGGCGATGAGCGGACTCGGCCTGCGCATCGCGTTGGCGGAAAAGACTTGATCGCAGCAGCCTGCCGCATTTATGGTCTTGCGGTCTGTTTCGGGGTGCGTATCGTAGTCTAACCGGGCAAGGTTGCCCCGCAGCAGCAGTGCTGCACGACATCACGGCTTTGAAGCCTCTGGTTCGCGGACGATCTGTCTCCGCGCCCAGGGGCTTTTTGCGTTTCGGAGCTCTCATGGTCCAGGCGAACGATCCCGCGCGCCCGCCGATACGGGTGTCGTGCATCCAGTTCGAGCCGGAATTCGGCGCGGTCGACGCGAATATGGCGCGCGCGTCGGACCTCGTCCGCGCGGCCGCCGCCGAGGGCGGCCGGCTGATCGTGCTGCCGGAACTCGCGAGCACCGGCTACGTGTTCGAATCCGCCGCGGAGGCCGCCGCGCTGGCCGAGCCGGTGCCGGACGGCCCGACCACCCGCGCCTGGGCGGCGCTCGCCGCCGAGCTCGGCGTGCACATCGTGGCGGGGATCGCTGAATCCGCCGGCGAGACCCTCTACAACGCCGCCGTGATCGTCGGGCCCGAGGGCTACATCGGCACCTACCGGAAGGCGCATCTCTGGGACCAGGAGAACGTGTTCTTCGCCAAGGGCGATCTCGGCTTCCCGGTCTTCGACACGGCGCTCGGCAAGGTCGGCGTCGCCATCTGCTACGACGGCTGGTTCCCCGAGACCTTCCGGCAGCTGGCGCTCGCCGGCGCCGAGATCGTCTGCATCCCGACCAACTGGGTGCCGATGCCCGACCAGCCCGCGGGCGAGGCCGCCATGGCCAACACCCTGCACCGGGCCGCCGCGCACTCGAACGGGATCTTCATCGCCTGCGCCGACCGGGTCGGAATCGAGCGCGGCCAGCCCTTCGAGGGGCAGAGCCTGATCATCGGCCCCAAGGGCTGGCCGCTCGCCGGCCCGGCGAGCCGCGGCCGCACCGAGACCGTCTCGGCGCTGGTCGACCTCGACGCGGCCGGGCGCAAGGACCTCAACGCGTTCAACTCGCTCCTGCGCGACCGCCGCGCCGACATCTACGGCTGAGCCCGCTTCGCACCGTCGTCATTCAAGGAGTTCGTTCATGGTGAAATGGTCCCTCGTCGGCGCCGCGGCGCTCGCCCTAGCCGCCGCGCAGGCCGCCACGGCCGCGCAGGCCGCCGACGGCAAGCCGATCGTCATCGGCATCCCGATCGGCCTGTCGGGCGCCAACAGCGTCGTCGCCCCCTCGGTGGTGCAGTCGGCCGAGCTCGCCGTGGAGGAGATCAACGCCAAGGGCGGCGTCCTCGGCCGCAAGCTCGTCCTGGAGGTGGCCGACGACGCCTCGGGGGCGGCCGGCGCCCAGAAGGCCTTCGACAGCCTGATCTACCAGAAGAAGGTCGACGTCCTGATCTCGATGGAGACGAGCGCGGCCCGCAACGCCGGCCTGCCCGCCGTCACCAAGGGGAAGGTGCCGTACATCTACACCTCGTTCTACGAGGGCCATTCCTGCAACAAGAACATGTTCGTGGACGCCTGGGTGCCGGAGCAGCAGGTGCCGCCGGTGGTGGACGCCTTCAAGGCGAAGGGCGCCAAGACCTACTTCCTGATCGGCAGCGACTACGCCTTCGGCCGCGGCATGCTGGGCTTCGCCAAGAGCTACGTCGAGAAGACCGGCGGCAAGGTGGTCGGCGAGGAATACCTGCCGATGGACGGCAGCGACTGGACGGCGATCATCTCCAAGCTGAAGGAGGCCAAGCCCGACGCGCTGATCACCTCGACGGCGGGCGGCGCGCCGAACGTGACGCTGACCAAGCAGCTGCGCGGCGCGGGCGTGTCGCTGCCCTTCGCCAACCTCGCGCTGGACGAGGGCACCGCCAAGAGCATGGGCGCGGACGCCGAGGGCGTCTACCTCTCGGCCTCCTACGTCACCGGGATCGACAGCCCGGAGAACAAGGCGTTCCTGGCGGCGATGCAGAAGAAGTTCGGCGCGGAGCTGCGCACGCCCAACGACCTCTCGGTGCCGGAATACGAGGCGATCTACCTCTACAAGGCCGCCGTCGAGAAGGCGGGCGGGACCGAGACCGCCAAGGTCCTGGAGGCGCTCCCGACCGTGAGCTTCACCGGGCCGCGGGGCACGATCACCATGAGCAAGCAGCACCACGCGCCGCTGACCATGTATCTCGGCCAGATCCAGAAGGACGGCACCGTGAAGGTCGCCGGCACCTTCAAGGACGTCGATCCCGGCGAGCAGTGCCCGAAGCTGCAGTGAGGAGCGGGGCACGAGGCCTCGCCCGGGCGGGCGACGATATCCACCCGTCTCGCGCCGACGTCGATGACGGAGCGCCACGTGCCCCCTCTCCCGTGCGGGAGAGGGTTGGGGTGAGGGATTAGACGCTCCAAGATCGAGCGCGCCGTCGTCGCGCTGTCTTGGACGAGACTTCTCCGGAGAGGTCACACCCCTCACCCCTGTCCCTCTCCCGCACGGGAGAGGGGACCCGCGCCCGGTCCGGAAGCCGCGGTGCCGTGGTCGATACGTGACTCGGCAAGCCCGCAGAGGGGGAGGGGACCGTCGTCACCCGCCAAATCCCTCCCTCAGCCCGCGACGACACGCGCACCCGGAATCCCCGATGCTGCTCACCCTCGACATCCTGACCACGGCGGCGATCCTGTTCATCGTCGCGATCGGCCTCCTGGCGATCTTCGGCGTGCTCAAGATCATCAACTTCGCCCACGGGGCGTGGCTGACGGTCGGCGCCTACTGCGCGGTGGTGACCGCCAGGCTCGGGCTCAATCCGTGGCTCGCCCTGCCGCTCGCCTTCGTCGTCGGCGCGGCGCTCGGCGGGCTCGCCGAGCACTTCATCATCCGCCCGCTCTACCGGCGGCCGCTGGACGCGATTCTCGCCACCTGGGGGCTCGGCATCGTGGTCGGGCAGCTCATCACCCTGGCCTTCGGCCGGGACGTCCAGCTCACCCCGAACCTCTACGCCGGCACCGTCGCGTTCCTCGGCGTCGACTACTCGGCCTACCGCCTCGTGGCGCTCGGCATCGCGCTGGCGATCGGCACGCTGTTCGCGCTCACCATCGAGCGGACCCGGCTCGGCCTCTCGGCCCGGGCGGTGATCATGAACGAGACCCTGGCGCGCAGCCTCGGCATCGACACGGGCCGGGTGCGCCTCGTCGTGTTCATGCTCGGCGCCGGCTTCGCGGGCCTCGCCGGCGTCCTGCTCACGCCGCTCACCAGCGTCGATCCGAACATGGGCGTCTCCTGGCTGATCGGCGCCTTCATGCTGGTGATGGTCGCCGACGCCTCGTACCTGGCGCTCGCGGCGGCCTGCCTGGTCTTCGGGGCCGCGCAGGTCCTGATCAGCACCTTCGTGAGCCCGATCCTGGGCAGCATCGCCGTCGCGGTGCTCGCCGCCCTCGTGCTGCGGATCAGCCCGAAAGGTTTCTCCCGTGCTTGAGACCCTGCCCGTCGCCGAGCGTGCCGCCGCGGCGCCCCGCGGACGCCGCCTGTCCCGCGCCGCGCCCTTCGTGGTCGCGGGCCTGGCGGCGCTGGCCCTCTGGATCGCGCCGCTCGTCCTCGACACCTTCGCGGTCAACGTCCTGACCCGCTCGATGATCTACGCGGTGCTGGCCGTCACGGTGGACCTGCTCTGGGGCTTCGCGGGGATCCTGACCTTCGGCCAGGCGGCGTTCTTCGGCATCGGCGCCTACGCCACCGCGATGATCCTCGCCGCCTACGGGGCGACGCCGCTCGGGATCGCCGCGGCCATCGCGGCGGCGCTCGTCGCGCCGGCCCTGCTCGGCCTCGCGGTCGGCTGGCTGTCCTTCTACCACCGCTCGACCCCGCTCTACGCCTCGGTGATCTCGCTCGTCGTCCCGATCGTCGTCGTGCAGCTCATCTACGCGGGCGGGGAATGGACCGGCTCCAGCAGCGGCCTCGTCGGCTTCGACGTGCTGCCCTTCGAGACCGAGGGCTATTTCCGCCTCGCGGCCCTGTTCCTGATCGCCGTCACGCTGGCGGCCTGGATCCTGGTCCGGGCCGATGCCGGCCGCGCCCTCGTGGCGCTCCGGGACAACGAGGCGCGCTGCGCCTATCTCGGCCTCAACCCGCGGCGCCTGCAGATCCGGCTGACCGCGTCCCTCGCCGCGGTGGCGGGGCTCGCGGGCTTCCTGTTCGCCAACGCCTCGGGCGTGGTCGCGCCCGAGAATGCCGGCTTCCTGTTCGGCACCGAGCTGGTCATCTGGGTGGCGCTCGGCGGCCGCGGCACGCTGCTCGGCCCGGTGCTCGGCACCGTCGCGATCGACTACCTCGCGGCGAATCTCTCGGGCGACCTGCCGTTCCTCTGGCAGCTCCTCCTGGGCTCGGCCTTCGTGGTCATCATCATCCTGCTGCCGGGCGGCCTCGCCGACCTCGTCGGCCGCCTCTGGCGGGCGCTGCCGGTGGGCCGGCGGCAGCCGGCGCCGCCGCGCCTCGTCGCGCGGGCGGCCGGGACCGAGGCGGCCGGGCCGGAGGTGACCGGGACCGAGGCGACCGGGACCCCGATCCTCAAGGTCGAGAACCTCGCCAAGGCCTACGGCGCCCTGACGGTGCTGGAGGGCATCGACCTCGAGATCCGGGCGGGCGAGCTCGTCAGCCTCGTCGGGCCCAACGGCGCCGGCAAGACCACGCTGATGCGCTGCCTCAGCGACGGCACCGAGCCGTTCAAGGGCGCGATCGCCGTCGGCGGTACGCCGATCACCGGGCTGACGCCGAACCGGATCGTCGGCCTCGGCGTCGGGCGCAAGTTCCAGGTGGCGAGCGTGTTCGAGAGCCTGTCGGTGGCCGACTGCCTCCGCCTCGCCCGGGCGTCCCACGACGGCCTGAGCCCGGTCGGGCGGGCCGAGACGCTGGGCCTGCCGCAGCCGGCCCTCGACGTCCTGCGCATGACCGGCCTCGACCGCCAGCTGACGCAGCCGACGCGCCTCCTGTCCCACGGCCAGAAGCAGGCGCTGGAGCTCGCCATGGTGGTGGCGCTGGAGCCGCGACTGATCCTGCTCGACGAGCCCACCGCCGGCCTGACCAAGGCCGAGCGCACCACCATCGGGACCGTCCTCAAGGCGCTCACCGCCGAGGGCCGGATCGCCGCCGTGCTGGTCGAGCACGACCTCGACTTCGTGCGCGAGATCTCGTCGCGGATCGTGGTGCTGCACCAGGGCCGGCTGGTCCTGGACGGCACGGTCGAGGACGTCGTGGGCTCCGAACTGGTCCGGACCATCTACTCGGGAGGCGCCCATGGGTGAGGCAGTACGGCGGGCAGCACGGCAGATCGCGCCGGCGGGGGCCGCCCTCGCCCTCGACCGGGTGTCGAGCGGCTACGGCGCCGTCGCCATCGTCAAGGACGTGTCCCTGTCGGTCGGGCCGGGGGAGATCGTGGCGCTGCTGGGCAAGAACGGCATGGGCAAGACCACGCTGCTCAAGACCGTCCTGGGGATGGTGGCCCTGCGCGGCGGCGCCATCACGGTCGGGGGCCAGGCGCTCGCCGGCCTCACGCCGGCCAAGCTCAACGCGCTCGGCGTCGGCTACGCGCCGCAGGAGCAGCCCCTGTTCCAGGACCTGTCGATCCGCGACAACCTGCGCCTCGCGGTACCCTCCGACCGGATGCTGCCGGAGGCGCTGGAGCGGCTGTTCGGCCATTTCCCGTTCCTGAAGGACCGGCTGGCCCAGCGGGCCGGCACCCTCTCGGGCGGCGAGCAGAAGATGCTGATCCTCGGGCGCGCCCTGATGCTGCGCCCGCGCCTCCTGCTGATCGACGAGATCTCCGAGGGCGTGCAGCCCTCCATGGTCGAGCGCCTGCGCGGCGTGCTCCAGGCCGAGCGGGCCGCGGGCGTGTCCATGCTGGTGGTGGAGCAGCACGTCGCCTTCGCGCTGGCGCTCGCCGACCGCTACGCGGTGCTCAAGCTCGGCGAGATCGTCGACAGCGGTCCGGCGCAGGCGCCGGACGCGCGGGCACGCGTCATCGACCATCTGGCGGTGTGAGGTCGACCCGGATCCGCCACCGTCATCGCGAGCGCAGCGAAGCGACCCAGGGTCGCGCCACGCTCCCGGACGGGGCGCTGCTGGATTGCTTCCCTGCGCTCGCAAAGACGGTGGTGGATCGGGAGCAGGGAGGAGGAAGCCGTAAGCGCATGAGAGAACTCAACACCTTCTCGATCGCCGCCCGCTGCCCGCGGACCGGCCAGCTCGGCGTCGCGGTGGCGAGCGCCGTCCCGGCGGTGGGCGGCCTGTGCCCGTTCCTCAGGGCCGGGATCGGGGCCGTCACCACCCAGTCCTGGGTGAACCCCTACCTCGCCGCCCGCATCCTCGACGGGCTGGCCGGCGGGCAGGATCCCGACGCCGCGCTGGCGGCGGCCCTCGCCACCGACGACCGTCCGGACCTGCGCCAGCTCGGCCTCGTCGACGGGCAGGGGCGGGCCGCCGCCTGGACCGGCGCCGGCTGCACGCCGGCGGCCGGCCACCGCACCGGGCCCGGCTACGCCGTCCAGGGCAACATGCTCGCCGGGCCGGGCGTTGTCGACGCCATGGTGGCGGCCTTCGAGGGGAGCGCCGCCCAGGATCTCGACGAGCGGCTGATGCGCGCCCTGGAGGCCGGCGACGCGGCCGGCGGCGACCGGCGCGGCAAGCAGTCGGCGGCGCTCAAGATCGTCGCCGGCGAGGAGTACCCGCACCTCGACCTGCGGGTCGACGAGCATGCCGAGCCCGTGGCCGAGCTGCGTCGCGTTCTCCTGGTCGCCCGCCGTCAGCTCGTGCCGTTCGTGGCCGGCATGCCGCGGAAGGGCGGCCCGGCCGGCGCCCTGCCGGACGACGTCGTGGCGATGCTGCTCAAGCCCCCCGCCGAGCGGCCGGGCGCCGCCGGGGATGCAGCCCCCGACCTGCTGCGCGACGTCGTCGGCCTGCGCCAGGAGCCCCGGCGGGTCGCGCACCTGCTGGCCCAATTCGCGCCGGTGCTCGCCGAGATCGCGCGGCTCCGCGACCTCGACCTCGCGGACATCCACCCGCCGGTCGTGTTCGATCCGACGCTCCCCTACCGCCGGGTGCCCCATGACGACCGCCGCGACTGACCCCCTCTGGCAAGCCCCGATCACCGAGCTCGCGCGGCGGATCGCGGCGCGGGAGCTGTCGAGCGCCGAGCTCGTCGGCGCCAGCCTCGACCGGATCGCGCGCCTCGACGGCGCCCTGAACAGCATGGTCCACCTCGCGCCGGCGGCCCTCGACGCCGCGCGCGCGGCCGATGCCGAGATCGCCCGGACGGGGCCGCGCGGCCCGCTCCACGGCATCCCGATCGCCATCAAGGACAACTACACCACCGCCGACATGCCGACCCGGGCCGGCACGGCGGTGGAGGCCCTGACCTTCCCGGCGGCCGACAGCCACGCCGTGGCGCGGCTGCGGGCGGCCGGCGCGGTGATCCTCGGCAAGACGCGGATGCACGAATTCGCCTGGGGCATGGTCACGCCGCCGACCCGCAACCCCTGGGACCCCGATCGGGTGCCCGGCGGCTCCAGCGGCGGCTCGGGCGCGGCAATCGCGGCCCGCCTCTGCCCGGCCGCGCTCGGCTCGGACACGGGCGGCTCGATCCGGATCCCGGCCGCCCTGTGCGGGATCGTCGGCCTCAAGCCGACCTACGGCCGGGTCGGCCGGTCGGGGATCGTGCCGCATTCCTGGTCCCTCGACCATGCCGGGCCGCTGACCCTGACGGTGGCCGATTCCGCCCTGATGCTGCAGGCGCTCGCCGGCCCGGATCCCGGCGATCCCGCGGCCAGCGCGGCGCCGGTCCCCGACTACACGGCCGGGCTCGACCGGCCGATCCGGGGCCTGCGGGTCGCGGTGATCCGCAACCACTTCTTCGACGCAATCGACGACGACGTCGCCGCCGCCGTCGAGGCGGCGCTCCGCTTCCTCGAAGACCGGGGCTGCGCGGTGCGCGACGTCGCGGTGCCGTCCCTGCGCCACGGCCTCGGCGCCATCTACGCCATCGAGCTCGCCTCCTCGACCGCCTACCACGACCGCAGCCTCGCCCGGGGCCACGTGGCGGGCTTCGCCGCCGACGTTCGCGACCTCGTGGAGATGGGCCGGCTCGTGACCGGGCCGGACTACCTGCGGGCCGAGCAGGTGCGGGCCCTGATCATGGACGAGATGGCGGCCGTCCTGGCCGAGGCCGACGTGATCGTCGGCCCGGCCTCGCCGCTGACCGCGTGGCGGACGGACGAGTCCGCGGTGACGCTCGGCGGGCGCGCGGAGAGCGTGCTGGCGGCCTCCTGGCGCCTGACCTACCCGTTCAACCTCGCGGGCCTGCCCGCCATCGCGCTGCCCTGCGGCTTCGACCGGCGCGGCCTGCCGATCAGCCTCCAGATCGCCGCCCGGCCCTTCGCCGAGGCCGAGATCCTGCGCGTCGCCCACCAGTACGAGCGGGCGCACGCGTGGTGGTCCCGGATGCCGCCCCTGGCCGGCTGAAGCGCCGCTCCCGTCCCGAACAGCTGAGCGGGACGGGGGCGGTCGATTGTACACAACCAATACCGTGCCGCATCGCGAATATCCGCGTGATCTACCGATCAATGCGCGTGGAACCCTTTCTCCGCCGCTGCCGTTGCTGGCTTCGATTGAAGTCAGGAGGCTACCAATGCGCAACATCATTCTCTCGGGCGCCCTGTTCGCGGCCCTGTGCGGCGCGGCGAGCGCCGAGGAGACCACCGTCATCCGCCGCGACGGGCCCGCCGTCGTCGACCACCGCGACACCGTCGTCGAGAAGCGCGAGGTCACCACCGGCAGCGTCGATTGCGGCTCGAAGACCGTCCACAAGGAGGACGGCATGGGCAACTCCAAGACCGTCCACAAGGAAGGCTGCAACTGATCCTGGGCGGACAGCCGCGCCCTGACGACCCTGGAGATCTCAGCATGACCAACAAGCTTCTTCTGTCGCTGGCGACGGCCGGCCTCCTCGCCCTCCCGGCGGCCGCCCAGGCGCAGGGCACCCTGCGGGGCGCGGCCGAGGGTGCGGCGGTCGGCGCCGACGCGGCCGGCCCGGTCGGCGGCATCGTCGGTGGCGCGGTCGGCGCGGCGACCGGCACGGTGGGCGGCATCCTGGGCGTCGACGACCGCCCGCGATTCCGCAGCTACGTCCGCGACCGCGGCGCGCGCTCCTACAGCTGGGGCGGCCCGGTCCGGGTCGGCACCGTGCTGCCGGAGGACAGCGTCACCTACTACGACGTGCCCACCGAGTACCGGGTGCGCCCGGGCTACCGCTACACCATCGTGAACGACCAGCCCGTCCTGGTCGATCGCGGCCACCGCATCGTCGAAGTCATCGACTGAGGGGGGCGGGGCGCCGGTTCGTCCGGCGCCCTCCGGCATCGTGACTCCTCCCGAACCCGCAGTGAAGGATCGGGAGACCTCGCCGTCTTTGCGAGCGCAGCGAAGCAATCCAGGGTCGCGCAGCATCGGCAAGCGTGGCGCCGACTGGATTGCTTCGCTGCGCTCGCAAGGACGGCCGACGCACGGATATCCCTGAGCGCGCCTCAGCCCCGCAGGAGTGCCGCCTCGGGCAGATGCAGCGTGATCCGGTACTCGGCGGCGTCGTGGCTGCGCGTCACGGTCGCTTCGAGCTGGCGCAGGGACATCTCCACCAGCATCGTCCCGAAACCTCGTCCGGGCCTCGGCTCCGGGACACGGGCCATCCGCTCGCACCAGTCCAGGACGAGCCCCGCCTCCTGCCGCTCCCAGGTGACCGACAGCGCGCCGTCGTCGGCCCCGAGCGCGCCGTACTTCACCGAGTTCGTCGCCCACTCGTGCAGGATCATCGCCAGCGACGACACGTGCCGCCAGTTGATCGCCACGAGGGGGCCCTCGATCACCGTGGGGACGTGGTCGCGGTACGGGCGCAGGGTCGCGCCGATCAGGCCGGCGAGGTCGCTCATGCCCTGGCCGTCGGACGGGTCGGCCAGGGAATGCGCCCGCCCGAGGGCCGAGATGCGGTCGCGCATGTCGGTGGCGAAGACGCCGATCTCCCGGTGCGTGCGGGCGCCCGCCGAGATCATGCCGCCGATGATCGCGAACAGGTTCTTCACCCGGTGGTTCATCTCCCGCAGCATCAGGTCGCGAGTCTCGGCGAGCGCGTATTCGGGCGACACGTCGATGCAGACGCCGACGATCCGCTTCCGGTCGCCGCTCCGGGTCAGGCGCCCGTAACTGCGGATGTGCCGCGGCGCGTGGTCGGCGGCGCGCACGCGGATGCGCGCCTCGAACTCGTTTAGCCCATGCGCCGCCTCGGACAGCGCCGCCTCGAAGCCGGGACGGTCCTCGGGCAGCACGCTGGCCGCCAGGGACGCGGTGGGGTGCGGGGTGTCTGGAGCGAGGCCGAACATCGTGCCGGCGATGCTGTCGACCACGACGGTCCCGGCATCCGGGCTGTATTCCCAGACGCCGATGCCCCCGGCCTTCACGGCCAGTTCCAGCCGCTCGCGCTCCGCGGCGAGCTGGCGCTCCAGCGACAGCGCCTCGGTGATGTCGGTGAGCACCAGGGTGGCGCCGTCGACGCTGCCGTTCTGCAGGCGGTAGGGCAGCACCCGCAGCGAGAGCGTGCGCTCCCCGTCCCGGGTGGCGACGCGCCGCTGGATCACCGAGCCTCCGGCGCAGACCTCCTGGGCGTCGTGCAGGTACTCGTGCCCGGCGAGCCGGCTCGACACGTCGGCGAGGGGGCGGCCGCGATCGCCCGGCTGCAGCGGGAAGATCGTGGTGGCCGACGTGGTGAAGCTGCGCACCTTCAGCTCGCGGTCGAGCACCACGACGGCGAGGTCGGTGGATTCGAAGAAGTTGCGCAGGTCGGCATTGGCGATGGTGAGCTGCTCGACCTTGGTCTTCAGCTCGTCGTTGACCGTGGACAGCTCCTCGTTCGTCGACTGGAGCTCCTCGTTCATCGACATCATTTCTTCGTTGGAGCTCTTCAGCTCCTCGTTCGTCGTCTCCAGCTCCTCGACCGCCGAGCGCAGCTTGTAGCGGGTGCGCAGCAGCTCCTCTTCCAGCGCCTCGACGTGGTCGCCGCCGGCATCCATCTCGATCAGGTCGAGGTCGTCCGCCGCCCGGAAGGCGCCGGTGTCGCGCAGGACCAGGAGCATCGAGCCGTCGGGCAGGGGATCGCAGATCAGCTCCACCGGCTGGACGCCGTATTCCGAGCGGATCTCCACGTCGCGGACGACCACGCGCTTGCGCGCGTCGCGGGTCTGGCGGAGCAGCGGGCCGATGACGTCGCGCAGGCCCGGGCGCGCCAGGGTGATGGCGCTGGTGCCGCCGGTCCGGGTCACCGGGAAGTCGAAGTAGCGGCTCGGGCGCCCGTAGGCGGCGATGATGCCGCCGTCCTCGTTGAGCACCATGCTGGGCGGGGCGTAGCGCTCCATGACGCGGCGCACCGCCACGGTCTCGTCGGCGATCGAGGGCTCGCCGCGCCGCTCCTCGCGCCCGCCGCGCCGGGCCTCGCCCCGGCGGGCGCTCCCCGGCAGGTCGATCGGGTATTGCGGCGCGCCCGGCGGCCGCTCGAACAGGCGGGCGTGCTGGTCGATGACCGGGAACAGGTGCTCGAAGCGGCTGACGCTCTCCGAGGGGCCGAGGAACAGGTAGCCCCCCGGCCGGACCGCGTAGTGGAACAGCGGCACCACCGATTGCTGGAGGCGCTCGTCGAAGTAGATCAGCAGGTTGCGGCAGGACAGGAGGTCGACCCGCGAGAAGGGCGGGTCCTTGACCAGGCTGTGGCTGGAGAAGCGGATCAGGTCGCGGATCTCGGCCGCGACGGTGAAGCGCTCGGCGTGGAGGACGACGTAGCGCTCCCGCAGATGGGCCGGGATGTCGGCGAGCGCGGCGGCCGGGTAGGTCGCCTCCCGGGCGATCTGGAGCATGCGCTCGTCGATGTCGGTGGCGAAGATCTGGACCGCCGGCGGCAGCCCGAGGCGGCGGGCGGCGTCGGCGAACAGCATGGCGATGCTGTAGGCCTCCTCGCCGCTGGAGCAGCCCGGGATCCAGACCCGGATGTCCTCCTCGGGATCGCGGGTGCGCAGCAGGGGCTCCACCACGCGCTCCCGGAGGAGCTCGAACATCTCGGCGTCGCGGAAGAAGCGGGTGACGTTGATCAGGAGGTCGCGGAACAGCGCCTCGCACTCGGTCTTGTCGGCCCGGACGCGGCCGAGATAGGCCCGGCCGGACTCGAGCCCGAGGACGTGCATGCGCCGCTCGACCCGCCGGACCAGGGTGGTCCGCTTGTAGCCGGCGAAGTCGTGGCCCACCGCCGCGCGGATGACCCGGCAGAGGTCGTCGATGTGGTCGGCGACGAGGCGGGACTCGGCGTCGACGGCGTCGGTGCCGCGGCGGCGGAAGAAGGTGGTGAGGCAGTCCACGATCTCGCCCGGCGGCCGCACGAAGTCGACGAGGCTGGTCCCGACCGCCGAGAGCGGCATGCCGTCGTAGCGGGCGGTGTCGGGCTGCTGCACCACGCAGACGCCGCCGTGCTCCTTGATCGCCCGCAGGCCGGTCGTGCCGTCGGCCCCCGTGCCCGACAGGATCACGCAGGCGGCGTTGGCCTGCTGGTCGACCGCGAGCGACAGGAAGAAGTCGTCGATCGGCCGGCGCAGGCCCCGCGGCTGGACGAAGTGGGTGAGTTCGAGGACGCCGTTCTGGATGACGAGGCCCCGGCCGGGCGGGATGATGTAGACCTTGTCGCCCGCGATCCGCTCCCCGCCCTCGCACTGGAGCACCTCCAGCTCCGTCTGCCGGTCGAGGAGCTGCGCCAGCATGCTCTCGTGGTTGGGGTCGAGGTGCTGGACGATGACGAAGGCCATGCCGGTCGGCGGCCGGGCGCGCGCCAGCATCTCCCGCAGGGCCTCGAGGCCCCCCGCCGAGGCGCCGATGCCCACGACGGGCCCGGCGAAGGGCGGGGCCGTCACCGTGCCGGCGCCGTCCAGGACCTCCGAGGCCTCGCCGCCGGGGGCGCTATGGAAATCCTGGTGCATCGAGATCCGCGAGCGTGAGCTTGGCCTGCGCGACCGTGGCGACCGTGTTGGCGATCGTCATCAGCGAGCCCTCGATGACGAGCCCACTCTCCGCAAGCGTCGGGGTCAGCCGGGACAGGGTCCGGCCCAGTTCTGCATCGTAGGCGGAAAGCAACTCGGGTTGCGAGCGGCTGACGTCGAATTGGGATGCGAAAAGGTAGCGCACCTCGCCCGAGAGCGCCTTCAGTTTGGACATGTACAGCAGGTTGACGAAGGGCTTCCCGTCCTTGCGGAAATTCACGATCGGCGTGCGCACCGTGTCCTGACGGTCGTTCTCCAGGAAGGCGTGGATCTTGGCCCGCGCCTCCCGGTTGTCGGCGTCGCGCTGGAGGAGGCGGCAATTGCGCCCGACGACCTCCGCGCCCGTGTAGCCGGTGAGCTGGTGGAACCGCTCGTTCACCAGGAGCAGGACGTTGTCGTCGCCCGCCGCGGCCAGCGCCAGGGCGATGTGGGATTTCTCGAAGAAGGTCGTGAGTTCGGCCGGGATGGTCTGCGTGTCCACGGTAGCTTCCCTGTCGCCTCCGTTCGGCGCGGCCCTGCCGGTCCGCTCCCGGGCCCGCCCGCCCGCCGGGCCCCGTGCCGAGGACGCCCGCGATGGTGCCCGCGAGGACGCCCTCATGGGCGCGCCGCCGCGGTATGGCAATGACGCCCGGGCCGGCGAACCCGTTCCGCACGTCCCTGCGACGCCGTGTGCCCCGGGGGCACCGCCCGCCCGGGGCCGTCCGGATCTCATCCCTCGCCGCCGATGATGCCGCGGATGCGGGTCGCGAGCGCCTCCAGGGCGAAGGGCTTCGTCATCACCTGCATTCCGGGGCCGAGATGGCCGTGGTTGAGGGCGGCGTTCTCGGCGTAGCCGGTGATGAACAGGACCTTCAGGTCCGGGCGGTGCTGGCGGCCGGCATCGGCCATCTGGCGGCCGTTCATGCCGCCGGGCAGGCCGACATCGGTGATGAGCATGTCGACGCGCACGTCCGACTGGAGGACCTTCAGCCCCGAGGCGCCGTCCGCCGCCTCGATCGCCGCGTAGCCGAGATCCTCCAGCACCTCGGTCACCAGCATCCGCACGGTCGGCTCGTCGTCCACCACCAGGACCGTCTCGCCCTGCTCGGCGCGGGGCGCGTGGGCGAGGTCGGGCAGGCTCACCTCGGCCTCCGCCTCGCCGAGATGGCGGGGCAGGTAGAGGCAGACCATCGTGCCCTGGCCCACTTCCGAGTAGATCCGGACCTGCCCGCCGGACTGCTTGGCGAAGCCGTAGATCATCGACAGGCCGAGGCCCGTGCCCTCGCCGATCGGCTTGGTGGTGAAGAACGGGTCGAAGGCCTTGGCGACCACGTCGGGGGTCATGCCGGTGCCGTTGTCCGAGACGCAGAGCGTCACGTACTGCCCCGGCTCCAGCTCGCGCTCCTGGGCGGCCCGGTGGTCGAGCCAGCGGTTGGCGGTCTCGATGACGATGCGCCCGCCCGCCGGCATCGCGTCCCGGGCGTTGATGCACAGGTTGAGCAGCGCGTTCTCGAGCTGGCTCGGATCGACCAGCGTCGGCCACAGGCCGCCGGCCCCGACCGACTCGATCGCCACCGCGGGGCCGACCGTGCGGCGCACGAGCTCCATCATGCCCTCGACCAGGCGGTTCGCGTCCGTCGGCTTCGGGTCGAGGGTCTGGCGGCGCGAGAAGGCCAGCAGGCGGTGGGTCAGGGCGGCGGCGCGCTTGGCCGCGCCCTGCGCCGCGCCGATGTAGCGGTCGAGGTCGCCGACCCGGCCCTGCAGCATCCGGGTCTGCATCAATTCCAGCGAGCCGACGATCCCGGCCAGCATGTTGTTGAAGTCGTGGGCGAGCCCGCCGGTGAGCTGGCCGACCGCCTCCATCTTCTGCGACTGGCGCAGGGCCTCCTCGGCGCGCATCAGCTCGGCCGTCCGCTCGGCGACCCGCTGCTCCAGGGTCTCGTTGAGGCTGCGCAGCGCCGCGGCGACGCGGTCCCGCTCCGCCTCGACGGCGCGGCGCTCGTCCACGTCGATCAGGACCCCGGGGAAGCTCAGGGGCGTGCCGTCGGGCGCGTGGTCGACGCGGCCGTTGGCCTCCAGCCAGTAGTAGCGCCCGTCCGCCCGGCGGACCCGGTACTGGTGCGCGTAGGCGCCGCCCCGGGCGACGGCCGCGTTGATGGCCGCGGCCAGCCCGGGCTGGTCGTCCGGATGCACGGTCGCGACGATCCGGGCGAGCGGGATGCCGTCCCGGCCCAGCGCCGGGTCGAGGCCGAAGCTGCGGGCGAAGCCCTCGTCGACCGTGAACCGGTCGCTCGGCAGGTCCCAGTGCCACGTGCCGATGATGGCGCCGGCCGCGAGGGCGAGCTGCACGCGCTCGATGTTGGTCCGGGCGAGCGCCTCGCTGGCGCGCAGGGCGTCCTCCGCCTGCCGGCGCGCGGTGATGTCCCGGAACAGCACCGAGACCTGGCGCCGGCTCGCCGGCCCGATCCGGGCCGCCGAGACGTCGATGAAGCGGTCGGCCTGGGCGAAGAAGCGCTCGAACCGGATCGGGACACCGGTGCGGAGCACGCCGCCGTAGAGCTCGAGCCAGGCCTCCGCGTCCTCGGCCGACACGAGGTCGCGCAGCGTCCGCCCGACGATGCCGGCGATGCCGGTGTGGCGCTCGTAGCCGGGATTGGCCTCGACGTGGACGTAGTCGCTCAGCGGGCCGTGCGGGCCGTCGAAGAACTCGATGATGCAGAAGCCGTCGTCGATGGCCTCGAACAGCGTCCGGTAGCGCTCCTCGCCGGCGCGCAGGGCGTCGCGGGCCTCCCGCTGCTCGGTGATGTCGCGCGCCACCCCGGAGAACCGCACCGGCCGCCCCGCGGCGTCGCGCTCGATCTCCCCCTGCCGGGCGATCCAGCGGATCTCGCCGGTATCCGGCCGCCGGATCCGGTAGGCGACGTCCCGCGGGGCGTCGCCGCGGCGCCGGCTCGCCGCCGTCGAGACGAGGGCCTGGTCCTCCGGCAGGATCAGCGCCTCGACCAGCTCGGCCGGGTAGGTGTCGCGCTCCGGCAGGCCGTAGAGCCGGCAGAATTGCGGGGTCGGGTGCAGGAGCCCGTCCGCGACCCCCACGGTGAACAGGCCGATCCCGCCCGCCTCCTGTGCCCGCAGCAGGCGCGCCTCGGCCTCCCGGAGGGCGAGGCCGGCCCCGGACAGGTCGGCGGGGGGCTGCGGGAGCGTCGGGGCGTCCGCCTCAGCGCCGGTGGCGGCCGCCCGCGCCCGGAGCCCGGCGGCCTCCGCCTCCAGCGCGCGGGCGCGCCGCAGGAGCGCCTCGGTCCCCGTCTCGTCCACCCTCAGCGCCCGTGCGTCGCGATGGACTCCCCCGCCGGCCGCGCGGGGCGGTCGGGGCGGATCGCCAAAATCGGGAGGGCGGGGGATACGGGCACGGGGCTGGCGCTGCGACAGAGGGGCGGGGCGTGGGCGCCTTCTGCCGGAAACGGACCTGGGACGCCACGGGACCGGACCATAACGCGCGGAAACCGCTAAGGCTGCGTCGGCCGGCCCGGCGGGCGACGGGGCCGCCGGCTACGGCTCGGCGAGGCGGCAGGTGGCGCTGCTCGCGCGGGGCCAGCCGTAGTAGATCGTCTCGGCCTGCACGTCGGCGAGGCTCACGACCTCCGGCACCGAGGCCTGCTGCGTGTCGAGCACCGTCCCGCCGGCCCCCGTGAAGGTGCAGAGCACGGTCACGTTCGTCGCGAGGTCCGGGCCGGTGTTGCGCAGGTTGACCATCGCCCGCTGCGGCTCGTGCGAGTCCGGCGGCGTGTGCAGCCGGGTCTCCCGCAGGACCAGGGCGGCGTCGGCCCGCGCCGGCGGGGCGAACGCGACGATCAGGCCGGCAGCCAGGAAGGCGCCGGCCCACCGCGACGACTGCATCCTGCGCATGGTCGGTCCATCCTCTCCTCGTGCCGGGCCTCGGTGCCGGATCCCGGTACAGGGTCCCGGGCCCGGCACCCGCCTCGATCCAACTTGTAACCCGGGTTCCGGGTTCGGCGTCAGCCGCCGCCCGCCCGACGCGAGGCCGCCCCTGGGACCGGGCCGATCCATCCTCAGTTGCGCAGCGGCTCGGCGTCGATCTGCATCCGGTAGATCGTCGTCGGGAACTTGACCGTCGAGGCCGCGCCGCCGCTCATCGCCGGCGTGCGGTTCATCTGCGCCGCCGGGATCCACAGACCGCCCTGCTCGTCGATCCACATCGCGTCGACCCAGACGAGCCGCGGGTCCTGCACCAGCGTGCTCATCGTCCCGTCCGGCGCGATCTTGAGGATCCGCAGGCCGTCCGTGTCGCTCGCGTAGATGGTGCCGCCCGCGTCGATGGCGGTGCCGCCCGTCGCCACCGTGGCGGCGTGGAGCTTCACGTGCCGGGCGCGCTCGTCGTCGCTCACGGCCGCGTCGTCGAGGTACCGGGTCTCGATGCTGTAGAGCGGCCCGGTGCACGCTTGGTAGTAGAAGGTCTTGCCGTCCGGCGAGACTTCCAGCTGGTCGGCGTGGATGAAGAGCAGCTTGTCCTTGTCGTCCCGGAGCACCCGGCCCTGGCCGGTCAGCGGGCGCTGCGCGATCGTCGACCAGTGTCCGTCGAGCACCCTCCGGAGGCCGCCGGTCTCGCGGTCGAGGACGATCAGACCGGGCTGGCCGGCATCCGTCAGGTAGATGTGGCCGCCGTTGAACCGGAAATCGTCGATGAAACTCTTCTCGGTGGTCGCCGCCTGCAGCGGGTAGACCCTGCGCACGGCGTTCGTGGCGAGGTCGATCTGCACGAGCTTCGGGCCGCCCGGCAGCGGCGCCGCGCCCATGCCGGGCGCGCCCTTGTCGACCACCCAGAGGTCCCCGTCCGGCCCGATCCGGATGGCGTTGACCGCCACGAAGGCCTTGGCCGGGTCGTCGCCCGTCTTCCAGGCGTTCCAGGCCGCGTCGGGGTACGGGACCGCCTTGCCGTCCCGCCACTCGCCGAGCTCGATCCCCTTGTCCTGGCTCTGCCGCTGGAACGGCGAGAACAGCCGGCCGTCCGCGGACCGGGTGATGCCGTTGAAGACGAGGTCGTTCGACTCCACCATCGGCTTCAGGGCGTCGGACCCCGCCGGCGCCTCGGCGGCGCGGCCGGGCGCGCCGAGGCCGGCGGCCAGCAGGAGGGCGAGGAGCGTGGCGCGCATGGTGGGTTCCCGGTCCGGCGGTGAGGCGTCTCGCCCGGTAAGCCCGCGGGGCGCGCGGTGTTCCGGTCCGGTCCCATCGGCCGCAGTCGTGAGTCCGGCGCGGGTCCGTTCCGGGGACGCCTGCGACGCTTCGCCGGGGCTGGATCCGGCCGAGAACAGAACATATAGTGAACACAGGGTGAGCGCCGCGCGGGGCGGCCGAGGAGGAGCGAGGGATGGCCAAGTACCGGTTCCACTGCACCAACGGCCTCGAATGCGTGTTCGACGCCCGCGGCACCGAGGTCCGCGCGACGGCGCGCCTCGTCGACCGCGCCCGCAAGGTCGCCTCCGACGTCCGGCGCTCGCTGGCCAACCGCACCGACTGGGCCGAGTGGCGGGTGAGCGTGCACGACCTCTCGGGCCGGCGGGTCCTGGTGCAGCCCTTCGTGCAGCCCTTCGAGAAGGCGTCGGGTCGCGCCAGGGCGGCCTGAATGGCGACGCCGATCAGGACGGTCGCGCAGGGGTCCGGTGCCGCGGCCGCGGAGCCGGATCAGACGATCCGCCCCCTGAGCCTGTCCGAGTTCATCGGTCAGCGCGCGGCGCGGGCGAACATGCAGGTGTTCATCGAGGCGGCGAGGAAGACCGGGCAGGCGCTCGACCACGTGCTGTTCGTCGGTCCGCCGGGGCTGGGCAAGACCACGCTGGCGCAGATCGTGGCGCGCGAGCTCGGCGTGAACTTCCGCTCGACCTCCGGGCCGGTGATCGCCAAGGCCGGGGATCTGGCCGCCCAGCTCACCAACCTGGATGAGCGCGACGTCCTGTTCATCGACGAGATCCACCGGCTCAACCCGGCGGTCGAGGAGATCCTCTACCCGGCCATGGAGGATTACCAGCTCGACCTGATCATCGGCGAGGGCCCGGCGGCGCGCTCGGTCAAGATCGAGCTGCCGAAGTTCACGCTGGTTGGGGCCACGACGCGGGCGGGGCTGCTGACGACGCCGCTGCGCGACCGGTTCGGCATCCCGATCCGGCTGGAGTTCTACGAGATCGACGAGCTGGAGCAGATCGTGGCGCGCGGCGCGCGGGTGCTGGGTCTGGGCATGTCGGCGGAGGGCGCCAACGAGATCGCCCGTCGGGCGCGGGGCACGCCGCGGATCGCGGGTCGGCTCTTGCGGCGGGTGCGGGACTTCGCGGTGGTGGCGGAGGCCGAGACGGTGACGCGGGCGATCGCCGACCGGGCGCTGCAGCTCTTGGACGTGGACGGGGCGGGTCTCGACGTGATGGACCGCAAGTACCTGAGCCTGATCGCGCGCTCGTTCGGGGGCGGGCCGGTGGGGATCGAGACGATCGGGGCGGCGCTGTCGGAGCCGCGGGACGCGATCGAGGACATCATCGAGCCCTACCTGATCCAGCGCGGCTTCGTGCAGCGCACACCCCGCGGACGCGTCCTCACCCGACACGCCTACCGGCATCTCGGCCTGCCGGAGCCGGAGCCGGCCCCGGTCGCCGCCTGAGCGCCGGCCGAATTGCCGGATCCCGTCACGGGCCCTAGCTTCCCTCGGCACAGCGGAGGCGCCCGCGATGATCGATCTCTACGCCTGGAACACCCCCAACGGCCGGAAGATCAGCGTGGCGCTGGAGGAGATGGCGCTGCCCTACCGGGTCATCCCGGTCGACATCACGCAAGGGGCGCAGCACGCGCCGGACTTCCTGGCGATCAGCCCGAACAACCGCATCCCCGCCATCGTCGATCCGGACGGGCCGGACGGGTCCCCGATCCCGGTGTTCGAGTCCGGCGCGATCCTGCTCTACCTCGCCGAGAAGACCGGCCGCTTCCTGCCCGAGGACCGACGGCAGCGCGTCGCCGCCCTGGAATGGCTGATGTGGCAGATGGGCGGCTTCGGGCCGATGCCCGGCCAGGTCCACCACTTCCTGACCGTCGCGGAGGCCGACCGCGCCTACGGGCTCGCCCGCTACAGCAAGGAGACGCACCGGCTCTACGGCGTGCTGGACCGGCGCCTCGCGCAGGTCGCGTACGTCGCGGGGCCGCTCTCGGTGGCGGATTTCGCGATCCTCGGCTGGGCGTGGCGCCACGAGCGCCACCAGGTCGACCTCGCCGACTACCCGCAGGTCCGGCGCTGGTACGACCGGATGATGGAGCGCCCCGCCGTGCAGCGGGGCTTCGCCGTCCCGCTGAGCTGAGGCGGGGCGCCCCCTGGTCCGGCGCTTGCGACGCCGGAATCCACCGTTCGGGGAGTGACGATGAGGCGACGCACCTTCCTGGCCGCGGGGGCCGCGGCCCTGGCGGCCCCCTCCGTCGGGCGGGCGCAGGGCGCCCGGGTCCTGCGCATGGTCCCCCAGGCGAACGTCACCTCCATCGATCCGATCTGGACGACGGCGATCGTGACCCGCAACCACGCCTACGTGGTCTACGACACGCTGTTCGGCCTCGACGCCGACCTGCGGCCGCAGCCGCAGATGGCGGCCGGCCTCAAGGTCGAGCAGGACGGGCGCCGGGTGACGATCCCCCTGCGCGCGGGCCTGCGCTTCCACGACGGCACGCCGGTCCTGGCGCGGGACTGCGTCGCCAGCATCCGGCGCTGGGCGGCCCGCAACGGCTTCGGCCAGACCCTGATGGCCGCCACCGACGAGCTCGCCCACGACGGCGACACCGACATCGTGTTCCGGCTGAAGGCACCGTTCCCGCTCCTGCCGCAGGCGCTGGCGAGCGTGAGCCAGCCGGCCTTCGTCATGCCCGAGCGGGTCGCCCAGACCGACCCGTACAAGCAGATCACCGACGCCACCGGCTCCGGGCCGTTCCGCTGGAAGGCCGACGAGTTCAACTCGGGCAGCCTGATGGTCTACGAGCGCCACCCCGGCTACGTGCCGGCGCCCGGCACACCGAGCCTGACGGCCGGCGGCAAGGTCGCCCATTTCGACCGGATCGAGTGGCGGATCATCGCCGACGGCGCCACCGCGGCGGCGGCCCTGCAGAACGGCGAGATCGACTGGTACGAGCAGCCGCCGCCCGAGCTCCAGCAGCTGCTCGCCCGCAACCGCGACATCGTGGTGGAGGGCCTCGACCGGCTCACCAACCCGGCGATCCTGCGGATGAACCACCTGCAGCCGCCCTTCGACGACGTCGCGGTGCGCCGGGCGGTGCTGCCGGCGATCGTCCAGAGCGACTTCATGGCGGCGATCGTCGGCGACGATCCCGGGGCCTACGACGACCGCTGCGGGATCTTCACGCCCGGCACGCCGATGGCGAGCCAGGTCGGCCTGGAGGCGCTCACCGGGCCGCGCAGCCTGGAGGCGGCCCGCGCGGCGCTCAGGGCCTCGGGCTACGACGGCGCGAAGATCCGGCTCATCGGTCCCACGGACCTGCTGGCGCCCGCGGCGCTGACCCAGGTCGCGGCCGACCTGCTCCCCCGGATCGGCTTCAACGTCGACCTGGCCCTGAGCGACTGGGGCACGGTGATCCAGCGGCGCGTCTCCCGCGAGCCCGTCGAGAAGGGCGGCTGGTCGGTGCTGCTCACCACCTTCTCGTCCTTCGACAACGCCGACCCCGCCGCCCTGCAGCCGCTCCGGGCCAGCGGGCCGAACGCGTGGTTCGGCTGGCCGTCGGTGCCGCGGCTGGAGGCGCTCCGGACCGCGTGGTTCGCGGCCCCCGACGCGGAGGCGCGCCGGGCGATCTGCGCCGACATGCAGCGGATCGCCCTCGAGGAGGTCGTGTTCGTGCCGGTCGGCTCCTACCGCTCGATGACGTCCTACCGGCGCGACCTCACGGGCCGCCTCCCGGGCTTCCCGATCCTCTGGAACCTCCGGCGCGCCTGAGGGCGCGGCTCCGCCTCGCGCCGGGGCCGCCTCAGGCCCTCCGGCGCACCGTGCCGGCCTCTGCCGCTGCCTCTGCCGCTACCTTCGCTTCCGCCGCGCCCTCGCGCTCCAGCCGCTCCAGCAGGTCGCCGAGGGGCATCGGGCGGCCGATGTGGTAGCCCTGGGCGTAGCGGCTGCCGTGCCGCCGCGCCACGTCGAGCTGCGCCTCCGTCTCGATCCCCTCGACGATCCCGTCGAGGCCGAGGTTGCGGCACAGGTCCAGGATCGTGGAGACGAGGCTGCAGCCCCGGTCGGTGTCGATGTCGGCCATGAAGCCGCGGTCGATCTTGATCTTGTCCAGCGGCAGGCGGTGGACGTAGCCCAGGCTGGAATAGCCGGTCCCGAAATCGTCGAGCGCGATCTTGATGCCCAGGCTGCGCAGGGTGGTGATGGCCGCCTTGGCGTGGTCGAAGTCGCGCATCAGGGCGGTCTCGGTCAGCTCGAGCGTCAGGCGGCGCGGGTCGATGCCGCTGCCCCGCACCGCCGCCAGGATCGACAGGACGGTCTCGGGCGAGGCGAGGTCGTGGGCGGACAGGTTGAAGGACAGGCCGGTCCCGGGCGGGAGCTGCGCGCAGTCGGCGAGCGCCTTGCGCAGGAGCAGCAGCGTCACCGTGTGGATCATGCCGCCGCGCTCGGCGGCCGCGATGAACCGGTCCGGCGCGACGCGGCCCAGCGTCGGGCTCGTCCAGCGCGCCAGACCCTCCACGAAGGCGGTCCGCCCCGTGGCGAGGTCGAGGACCGGCTGGTAGTGCAGCACCATCTCGGCGGCGAGGTCCGCCGTCCGCAAGGCCGTCTCCACCGCCTGCTCGGCGCGGATCGCGTCCTTGTGCTCCTGCGAGAACAGGGTCGTCGCGCCGCGCCGCTGCTCCTTGGAGTGGTAGAGCGCGTAGTCGGCGCGGTCGAACAGGGCGTCGGCGTCGTGCGAGATCCGGCAGGGCAGCGCCAGCCCGCCCGAGCAGCCGGTGACGACCTGGATGTCGCCGATCCGGATCGGCCGCTGCAGCGCCGTGCAGACGCCGTCGCAGAAGGCGAGCGCCGCCGCGGCCGAAGCCGGCGCGCGCAGGATCACGCCGAACTCGTCGCCCCCCAGCCGCGTCACCACCACGTCCGCCCCCGCGAAGGCCGCGAGGCGCCGGCCGGCCTCCGCCAGGACGCGGTCGCCGACATTGTGCCCGTAGGTGTCGTTGATCGGCTTGAACCGGTCGAGATCGAAGATCGCCAGGGCGAAGGGCGTGTCCGCCCCGGAGGACGACCGGAGCGCCTCGTCGAGCTTCTGGAAGAAGTAGCGCCGGTTGGGGAGGCCGGTCAGGCTGTCGGTCTGGGCGAGGCGCGCGTTCTCCTCCGAGAGCCGGCTCGCCACGGCCTGGGACGCGACGAGGGCGACGAAGGCCCGGTAGTTGGTGTTGAGGATGCGGACCATCACGGCCGTGACGAAGGCCGTATTGGCCGCGATGGCGAGGAACACGTGGTTCCCGCTCGTCACGCAGCAGAACAGGAAGACGCCCATGACGATGCCGGTGACCAGGAAGGCCGCCAGCGGCAGGTAGGTCAGGCAGAAGATGCAGGCGATCACCGTGACGGCCACGAAGATCGCGACGTGGCCCTGCTCGTAGGGGCCGCCGAACGTGTTCAGGACCATCGCCCAGATCACGAAGGCGACGGAGAAGAAGACCGTGAGCACCGTCGTCCGCCGCAGGTGGCGGGCGGCCTGCGCCTCGTCCAGGGTCTCGGGCCTCAAGCGCCACCAGTGGATCGCGCGCAGGAGGCACAGCGCGATCACGGTCCCCGGGATGCCGAGGGTCAGGTAGGCGGGCGCGAGACCGTAATGCGTCACCGCGAGGGCGCCGGCATTGACCGAGAGCAGTCCGTAGAGGGACGGGATATGCTTCTGCAGTTCCGCGAGCTGACGCATGGCCGTCAGACCCGGGGCGGATGCGGTCGACCTCCCGATCAATATCGAGAAAGGATATTTCGGACGGTTCATCGAAGCTGCGTCTGAGAGATTGCCATATTATTATACTCCTAACATTAAAGAGATATTTAAGCCGCGAGCTGTCACGGCGGTCGTCCACGGCTCTATTCCCCGCGCCGGACCGCCGCATCGCGGCGCTCGGGAGACAATCCGCCGGGCGGCCGAGCCGATGATTTACCGCTTTCGTCCCAAGTTGAGCGGGAAGTGATCCGGTTCGACTTGTATCGAGGATCGTACAATTGCCTCTCTGCTCCATCTGCTCTTCCAGGGACTGGTGGATGGGGGTCGGCCGGCCGCCTCGCGTGCCGTCGGCGCCGATTGCCCGGACAGGACATCCCGGCGATGATCGTCGTCGCGGCCGCGGCCGCGGGGCTCAGGAGAGGCCGATGAGAATCCGTATCCGCGTCGCCCGGCTGGCGATCCTCGTCGGCGGGCTGTTGGTGGCCGCCGCGCCCGCGCAGGCCGAGACGATCGACGTGACCTTCGCCTGTCCGAACGGTCGGACGCTGGCCGTCACCTTCCTGAACGCCGCGGCGCCAGAGCGGGCGGTTGTCCGGCCGGACAACGGCGCCGCCGTCACCCTGCCGGTGCAGCTGAGCGGGTCGGGGTTCCGCTACGCCGACGCCACGCACGAGCTGCGGGGCAAGGGGCGGTCGGTCACGTGGACCGACGGCGCCGGCACGCCGGTCACCTGCACCGACCGGACGCCGGCCGACGCCAAGCCGCGCTAGGCTGCCCGGGGGATGCTCGGGGGGGGGGTGCACGGGGCGCGTGCCGGACCCTGGCCCGGCAGCGCCGGACCCGCTAGGAACCGCCCGTCCCGGAGATTGAGGCGTCGGCGTCCCGCCGCGCGTCGCCCGCGACGCGGAGACGTTCCTTGCCCGCGCCCGCGCCCCCGTCGCGCTTCGACGCCGTCCTCCTCGACCTCGACGGCACCCTCGTCGACAGCCTGGCCGATCTCCGGACGGCCCTGAACGCCACCCTGGCGCGGGAGGGTCTGCCGCCGTTCGGGACCGCCGCGATGCGGGCCATGGTGGGCGACGGCGCGGTGGCGCTGCTGCGGCGCGCCCTGCGGGCCTCGGGCGGCGATCTGGAGCGGGCGCCGGACCTCCTGCCGGCCTTCCTGGCCGTGTACGAGCCGCTCGCGGCCGCCGGCACCGCCCTGTTCCCCAACGCCGCCGCGGCGGTCCGCGACCTCCGGGCGGCGGGCTACGCGCTGGCGATCGTCACCAACAAGCCGGCCCGCGCCACCGGCCTGATCCTCGACGCGGTGGGGCTGGCGCCGCTGATCGACACGGTCGTGGGCGGCGACACGCTGCCCGAGCGCAAGCCCGATCCCGCGCCGCTGCGGGAGGCCCTGCGTCGCCTGCGGGTCGAGCCCGGGCGGGCCGTCATGGTCGGCGACATGCACCACGATATCGCGGCCGCCCGCGCCGCCGGCACCGCCGCCATCCTGGCCCGCTACGGCTACGGGCGCCCGGACGACGCGCGGACCGCCGACGCCGTCCTCGACGACATCGGCGGCCTGCGGGCGATGATCGGGGCGCTGCCCGCGGGCGGCACCCCGGCCTTCTAGCGGGATCCTAGCGGCTTGCCGCGAGGTCGAGGCGGGCGGGGGCGCCCGGCGCCCGGGCCTGCCGCTCGAGGACGGCGCGGGCGCTGTCAGCGAGGACGAGCCACGCGCCGGCCATGAGGGTGACGTCCTTGAGGACGAGGCGCCCGGCGCCCGAGAGGTAGGGGAAGCCGTGCTCGGCGTCGCCGAGCGCGGCGACCCAGGCCTCGGGGGTGGTCACGAGGAACGACAGGGTCACCACCGGGGTGAGGAAGGCCAGCACCGCGCCGGCCAGACCCAGCCGCCGCGACGCCAGCCCGACGAGGACGAGCAGGCCGATCAGCAGCTCGACCGTGCCGAGTCCGCGGGAGAACGCGTAGGTGTGGTTGGCCGTCTGCCACGCGCGGGCGGCGAGGTTGAGCTCGCCCTCGTGGGTGAGGTGCTGCGCGTACTGGTCGGGGTGGGCGTAGAAGAACGCCATCACCGGGCTGTTGGCGACGAAGGGCGTGATGCTGTCGGCCTCGTAGGGCACGAACTTGAGCGCGCCGATCCAGAGGAAGATGACCGCGATGGCGACCCGCATGGCCTGGAGGCCGAGGCGGTTCGAGCCCGGCCCGGAGACGAGGCCGAGGACGCGGCGAACCTGCGTGTTCATGGCACGATTCCTTGCTCAATCGGATGGGGGGAGGGGCTACGCCTCGGCGGAGGCCGCGAAGGCGTCGAGCGCGCGGGTCGCGTAGACGACCGCGGCACCGGCATTGAGGCTGGTGGCGACCCCGAGGGCCTCGGCCAGCTCGGCCTCGGTGGCGCCGAGCTTGCGGGCGGCGTCGGTGTGGACCGTGATACAGCCGTCGCAGCGCAGGGAGATCGCCACCGCCACCGCGATCAGCTCACGGGTCTTGGCGTCGAGCTGGCCGGTCTTCTGGCCCGCCGTGCTGAGGGTGCCGTAGCCCCGCACCGTGTCGGGGCTGAGCTTGGCGAAGTGTCCGACGCTGGCGGTGACCTGCTGGCGGTAGCTGTTCCAATCGATCATGTGCATGACGACCTCCTTCGTGATGACGAGGAAGGTAGTCGGGGCCGGCCGCGCCCTCGATGACCGCGCGGCGCAGGCCGATGACCGGGCGGATCAAACCGCCTGCGGGGGCGCCTCGGCCTGCCGCGCCTGTCCGGGGCGGATCCCGTACTTGCGCAGGAACGCCCGGCTGAGGGCGGGCGCGGACTGGTAGCCGACCTCCGCGGCCAGACGGTCCAGCGGGACCGTCTCGGTGCGCAGGCGGTGATGGGCGAGCCCGAGCCGCAGGTCGGTGAGGAATTCCAGCGGGGCGACGCCCGCCGCCCCGCGGAAGGCGCGCACGAGGCTCGCCCGCGACGCGGCGGCCGTCGCGGCCAGTTCGTCAAGCGTCCAGGGATGTACCGGGTCGCGCACCATCGCGAGCACCGCCCGGGCGGTGAGCGGCTGCCCCAGGAGGCGCAGCAGGCCCTCGGCCGGGGCCGACGCCTCGAGATGCGCGCGGAGCATCATCATGAACAGCGCGCTCGCGAGGTTCTCGGCGACCGCGACCGACCCGGCGCGGAGGTCGTTCAGCTCCTCGCGGATGCCCGCCAGGAGCGGCGCGAACCGGGTGGCCAGGGGCTCGGTGCCGACGCTCAGGACGAGGAGGTCGGGCAGGGCGGTCACGATCAGGGTCTGGGGCGCCGCCTCGAAGGCCAGGCGGCCGCAGATCAGCTCGACGTCCGGCTCGGCCCCAACGGTGGTCTTGAACCGCAGATCGTGCGCGTGGCGGACCGCGACGGGCAGGGGCGTCGACGGCGGCGGCCCCGCGCCGTGGAACAGGTGCGCGTCGCCGCGCGGCAGGAGCAGGATGTCCCCGGCCGCGACCTGCAGCGGCGCGCCCCCGGGCCGCCGCAGCGTGGCGCGGCCGCGCGTCACGAGGTGGAAATAGGCCTGCCGCGTCGGCTCCGGCGCGTGCGGGGCGGCCCAGGCGCCGCCGAACCGGCAGACGTCGTCCAGGTGCGGCCGCACGCGCAGCAGCGGCGCGAGGCCGCTCAGCGGATCGTCGATTCCGGCGGTTCCGTGTGCGTCCGCGCGGCGCCCGATCGGTCCGGCCATGCTCCCCGCGCTCCGGAATGCCCTCCGGGCCCGGCATAAGGGCGCGCGGTGGCCTCGACCAGGGGTTGTTCGTCCGCCGCGCCGGTTCAGCCCGCCGCGATGGCCTTCTCGACGAAGGCGGTCACGCCGGCGATGTAGCGCTGGATCGGGATCCCGCGCTTCCGGTGCTTGGCCCGCTTCACGTACCAGTCCTGCAGGAGCGGCTTGATCAGCGCCGCGGTGAGATCGACGTCGGCGACCGCGAAGACGCCCGCCGCCGCCCCGCGGGCGAGGACTTCGGCGAAGATGCGCTCCGTGGCGGCCTCGCTCTCCGTCGCCATCGTCCGGGCGGGGGCCGGGAAGCCCTTCGCCTCCATGAACGCGAAGACGAACCAGGGCTGCATCGCCTCGGTCAGGCGGATATGGGTCTCGATCAGCCAGCGCAGATGCGCGGCCGGATCCGCCGCGAGCCCCGCCGGGGCCTGCCGCAGGACCGCCTCCGCCGTCTCGGCCACCTCGGTGAGGATCATCACCAGCAGCGTGTTCTTGTTGTCGAAGTACGAGTAGAGCCCGCCCATGCTGAGCCCGGAGGCCCGGGCGAGGTCGCGCAGGCTCGTCTCGTGGAAGCCCTGCCGGCTCGACAGCTTCAGCACCGCCTCGATGATCCGCGCGAGGTTGGCGACGGCGACGTGGTCCTTCCGGACGCTGATCCGGTCCCGGTGCCGCGCCAGGATCCGCGCGCAGATCGCCTCGGTGGCGTAGGCGTCCTTCGCCGGAAGGTGCGCCGGAAAGTTCGCCGGAAGAGCGTCTGCGGGGCTCATCGATCCATCGTCGCTCCGTCGTCGTTTCGTCGTCGCGCCAGCCCGCGGTGGCCACGACCGGGAGCGGCTCCCGAGGTCTAGTCCGTTGCCAGGCGCGAATCCAGGCGATAAAAAGCGAGCGCTCGCTCGATTTTCGTCGTCGGCACCGACCCAGGAGGTGGGCCCGTGGATTTCACCATCTCCCCGCGCGTCGAGGATTACCGCGCCCGGATCGCGGCCTTCGTGGACGCGCACATCCTGCCGCTGGAGGCGGATCCGGCGGCCTATGACGGCCACGGCAACATCAGCCTCACCGAGCTGACGCGGCTGCGCGGACTCGCCCGCGCAGAGGGCCTGTGGTGCCTGCAATTGCGGCCCGAGACCGGCGGCGCCGGGCTCGACAAGGTCGGCATGGCGGTCTGCTACGAGGCCATGAACCGCTCGATCTTCGGCCCGGTCGTGTTCAACTCGGCCGCGCCCGACGACGGCAACATGATGGTGCTGGAGAAGGTCGCGACCCCGGACCAGAAGGCGCGCTGGCTCGCGCCGATCGTGGACGGGCGCGTCCGCTCGGCCTTCGCCATGACCGAGCCGCATCCCGGCGGCGGCTCCGATCCCGGCATGATCCAGACCCGGGCCGAGCGCCGCGGCGGCGGCTACGTGGTCACTGGCCGCAAATGGTACATCACCGGCGCCGAGGAGGCCGAGCACTTCATCCTGATGGCGCGCACCTCCGACGACGCGCGCAAAGGTCTGACCGCCTTCCTGTTCCACAGGGACCAGCCCGGCTGGCGGATCCTGCGCCGCATCCCGATCATGGGGCCGGAGGAGCATGGCGGCCACTGCGAGCTGCTGTTCGAGGGCCTGGAGATCCCGGCCGAGAACGTCCTGATGAATGAGGGCGACGGCCTGAAGCTCACCCAGATCCGCCTCGGGCCGGCGCGGCTGACCCACTGCATGCGCTGGCTCGGCCTGTCGAAGCGCTGCGTCGAGATCGCCCGGGCCTACGCGGCCGAGCGGCACGGCTTCGGGATCCGGCTGGCCGACCGGGAGAGCATCCAGCTGATGCTGGGCGACCTCGCCATGCGGATCGAGATCGGCCGCCTCCTGGTGATGAAGGCCGCCTGGGCCCTCGACCGGGGCAGCTTCGCCCGGAAGGAGGTGTCGATGGCCAAGGTCCACGTGGCCAACCTCCTGCACGCGGCCGCCGACACGGCGATCCAGATCAACGGCGCGCGGGGCTACTCCACCGACACGCCCCTCGAGTGGATCTACCGCTACGCCCGGCAGGCGCGCCTCGTGGACGGGGCCGACGAGGTCCACAAGATGGTCCTGAACCGCAATCTCAAGGCCGAGGGCGACGCCTTCTGGTCGTGGGACATCGGGGCCTGAGCGTCGGGGCCTGAGCGTCGGGGCCTGAGCGGGGCCGACACCGTCCGCCCGCCGCGCGGGGCGCGTCGGCAGGCCGAGCCAGACAGGGAAGCCGAGAGGAAGCCGAGAGTATGACCGAGGTCGTGATCACAGGCGCGGTGCGCACCGCGATCGGCACGTTCGGCGGCGCGCTGGCCGGCACGCCGCCCTCCGTCCTCGCCGCACGCTGCGTCGCGGAGGCGCTACGCCGCGCCGGGACCGCGCCCGAGACGGTCGGGCACGTGGTCCTCGGCAACGTCATCCCGACCGAGCCCCGGGACGCCTACATCGCCCGCGTCGCGGCGATGGAGGGCGGGATTCCCGCGGAGGTGCCGGCCATGACGGTCAACCGCCTCTGCGGCAGCGGCCTGCAGGCGATCGTCTCGGCCGCGCAGTCCATCCTGCTCGGCGACGCCGAGACGGCCGTGGCCGGCGGCGCCGAGAGCATGAGCCGCGCGCCCCACCTCCTGACCACCGGGCGGACCGGGTCGCGCATGGGCGACGCCGTGCTGGTCGACTACATGCTCGGCGCGCTGACCGACCCGTTCGGCAACGGCCATATGGGCGTCACCGCCGAGAACGTGGCCGCGCGCTACGCCGTCCCCCGCGACGCGCAGGACGCCTTCGCCGCCGAGAGCCAGGCCCGCGCCGCGCGGGCGATCCGCGAGGGCCGGTTCCGGGAGCAGATCCTGCCGATCGAGATCCAGCGCAAGCGCGAGACGGTGGCCTTCGACACCGACGAGCACCCGAAGGCCACGACCGCCGAGGACCTCGCCAAGCTGCGCCCGGCCTTCTCCAAGACCGGCAGCGTCACGGCCGGCAACGCCTCGGGGCTGAACGACGGCGCGGCGGCCCTCGTCCTGTCGAGCGCCGCGCGGGCCGCGCGCGACGGCGCGACGCCCCTCGCCCGCATCGTCGGCTACGCCCATGCCGGCGTGGACCCGTCCGAGATGGGCATGGGCCCGGTGCCGGCGGTGCGGCGGCTGCTGGAGCGGACCGGCCTGCGGGCGGCGGATTTCGACGTCGTCGAGTCGAACGAGGCCTTCGCGGCGCAGGCCTGCGCGGTCTCCCGCGCCCTCGACCTCGATCCCGACAGGGTCAACCCGAACGGCGGCGCCATCGCCCTCGGTCACCCGATCGGCGCCACGGGGGCGATCATCACCGTCAAGGCCCTCTACGAGCTGGCCCGGACCGGCGGCCGCTACGGGCTCGTGACCATGTGCATCGGCGGCGGCCAGGGGATCGCCATGGCCCTCGAGCGCGTCCCGTGACGCGGCCCTGAGGCACCATGCTGGACGCGGATCAGAGGACGGCGCTCTGCGCCTGGATCGGCCGGACCCTGGGGGCCGGGTCGGTCGCGCTCGACGACGCCCGGCCGCTGACCGGCGGCTCGATCCAGGAGAACTGGATGCTGTCGTGCCGGGTCGACGGCGCGCCCCGGAGCTTCGTCCTGCGCAAGGACGCGGCCGCCACCATCGCGTCGAGCCGCTCGCGGGCGGAGGAGTTCCGGATCCTGCGCGCCGCCTTCGCGGCCGGCGTGCGGGTGCCGGAGCCGGTCGGCTTCTGCGCGGATCCGGGGGTGGTCGGGGCGCCCTTCGCGCTGATGGGGCTCGTCTCCGGGATCGGGCTGGGGCCGCGGGTGGTCAAGGACACGAGCCTCGGCGGCCACCGCGCGGCCTTGGCCGAGCAGCTCGGCCGCGAGCTCGCCCGGACGCACGGCATCCTGCCGGCGGCCGGCCCGGGAACCGCCCCGGCGGACGACCTCGCCTTCCTCGGCGCGCCCGAGCCGGAGCCGGCCCTGGCCGAGATCCGCGCGCTCCGGGCGAGTCTCGACGGGATCGGCGCCGCGCGCCCGGCCCTCGAATGGGGCCTGCGCTGGGCCGAGCTCCACGCGCCGCCCTGTCCCCGGCCGGTCCTGGTCCACCGCGACTTCCGCACCGGCAACTACATGGTCGATGCCGAGGGCCTGACGGCGATCCTCGACTGGGAATTCGCCGGCTGGGGCGACCCGGTCCAGGATATCGGCTGGTTCTGCGCCGCCTGCTGGCGCTTCGGCCGGCCCGACCTGGAGGCCGGCGGCATCGCCCCGCGGGCCGCCTTCTACCGCGGCTACGAGGCCGAGAGCGGGCGCGCGATCGAGCCGGAGGCGGTGCGCTACTGGGAGGTCATGGCGCATCTGCGCTGGGCGGTGATCGCCCTGGAGCAGGGCCACCGCCACGTCTCCGGTCAGGAGACGTCGCTGGAGCTGGCGCTGACCGGCCGGATGGTCCCCGAACTCGAGGCCGCGATCCTGCGCGATACCGCGCCCGAGCGGTGGGGAGCCCGATGAGCGAATCCTTCCCGGACGCGCCCGCGGGCGCCGCCCTCCTGTCGGTCGCCCGGCAGAGCCTCCTCGACGAGGTCGCGCCGGCCCTGTCGGGGCGCCAGCGCTACGTCCTGCTGATGGCCGCCAACGCGATGGGTGTGGTCATGCGGGAGATCGCGCAGGCCGGCGCGGCGGCCGGGGCCTGGGAGCGGGCGCTGGGCGGCGCCGGATCGCCGGCCGAGCTGGTCGCGGCGCTCCGCGCCGGCCGGCGCGACGGGGACGCGGCGCTCCACGCCGCGCTCGTCGAGACGACACGGATCGCCGCCGGCATCTGGAAGGCCCCGGGCTAGCGATCCCGGGCTCCAGATCCGGGCGTCAGTAGGTGCGGCCGGTGCCCCGGCGTCGGTCGTAGCGGCGCCCGAGATAGGCGATGAGCTTCGGCACGATGAAGGCCGTCAGGAGCTTGCGCAGCATCGGTAAAACCTCCGTCAGCGGGTGCGGCGGACGAGCCATCCCGCCGCGAAAGCGACGGCGGCCAGGCCCAGCAGGGTGTTGGTGCGGTTGGCGTCGGCCGTGCGGATCGCCTGCCGGCCGTAATCGGCGCCGCGGCGGCGCGCGTCCCGGGCGCGGTCCCGGCCCTCGTCGATCAGGTGGTCGGCCCGCCTCCGGGCGGCCTCGGCCAGATGGCGGCCGTTCTCCGCCAGGTCCTCCGTGAGGTCCTCGGCGCGGTCGCGGGCGCGGCCGTAGGCGTACTGCGCCCCGCCGGCCACTTGGTTGACGGCGCCGCGCACCTGGCGTCCCGGGTCACCGGTCAGGCCGCCCAGGGCGGTCTGGGCGCGGCCCTTGAGGTGGCGGGACGCGCCGCGGATCTGGTCGCGGTTCATGCAGCTCTCCTGGTGTCGGGGAATGGAGCCCCGCCTCGGCGGGGGCAGCGGCGCCGGGGAGCCGGCGCCGCGGGACGGGCTCAGTGCTTGCCGGTGATCTTGTCGGCGACGGACTTGGCGCCGTCCTTGACGTCGCCGACGGTCTTCTGCGCCTCGCCCTTCAGCTCCTGCGCCTTGCCCTCGGCCACCAGCTTGTCGTTGCCCGTCGCCTTGCCGGCCGCCTGCTTGACGTTGCCCACCGCCTCGTTGGCCAGGCCCTTGATCTTGTCGGTCGTGCTGCTCATCGCGTGTGCTCCTGCTTCGCTGGTGAGGCCGGTCTCCCCGGCCGGTGGTGGCCCCCGCGATCGACGCGGGGGCCGGTGAAGGTGTCAGAGGGAGGTGTCAGACGCGCCGGGTCTCGTAGGCGCCGAGCAGGGTCGCGGGCTTGGGAGCGCCCATCCGGCCGCCGACATACGCCGCCAGCGCACCCAGGATCAGCGCCAGCGCGGCGTAGAACGCGCCCTGCGTGGCCGCCGACTTCGCCGTCACGGCAGCGGCCTCGGCCTTCTGCTTGGCGCTGGCCACCGCCTGCTCGTACTGCTTCTGGTAGTCGTCGATCTGCGCCTTGGCCTGATCCGGCGTGATGCCCTGCGCCTTGGCCAGGGCGTCGGCGGCGCGGGTCTTGGCCTGCTCCTTCTGGGCCGGGTCACCGGTCAGGACGGCCTTCACCGCCGCCACGGCCGCGTCCTTGGCGGCCTGCGGGTCCTGGCCGGCGGCCTGCTGACGGACCTTGTCCTCGATGCCGTCGAGCGGGTTCGAGATCTTCGACAGCGACGGCGCCGCCGCCTGGGCGGCGGTCTGCACCGTGCCGCCGACGAGGTTGCCGGCGCCGCCGAGCGCGCTCGAGACCGTGCCGAGCGTGCCGCCGACCAGGCCGCTGGCGGCCGAGGTCAGCATGTACAGCACCACCAGGGTGGTGACCGCCCAGGAGACCAGCCCGTGCAGGGCGGCCGCGCCCGGAAGGGCCTTGCCCGAGAGCCGCCCGGCGATGAGGCCGCCGGCCAGCGAGGCGACGAGGCCCGAGGCGACGAACCACGCGCCCGCGCCCATGGAGACGGTGGAGGCGGAGGGATTGTCGGCGGCGGTCGTGCCGACCGAGGCCAGCCCGACGCCGACGCCGACGAGGTTGATGATCACCTGGGTGACCAGCGCGGTCACGGCGCCGGCGAAGATGGCGCCCCAGGAGACTTGGTTGAGCAGGACGGCGCGCGTGTCGGCGTGCGCGTCCGGCGCGAGGGGCGTTGCAACGGTCTGGATGGTGGTCACGCTGTCACTCCGGTGGTGGATCGCTGAAATTCGTGGGGCCGCCGGCCCCCGGAAGGCCCGGAAGGCCCGGGGGTTGCCGGGACGCGGCTCAGTCGCGGCTCAGTCGCGGCTCAGTCGCGGCTCAATCGCGGCGGGCGCTGACGAGCAGGCCGAGGCCGAAGCCCGCGATGCCGGCGATGAGCAGGGCGGCGAGCGGGTACTCGGCGACCTGCTGGCCGACCTCGCGGGTGCCGCGGCGCAGGGCGTGGCTGCCGCGCGCGTAGGCGTCCTCGGCGTAGTCGTACGCCTCCTCGGCGGCGTGGCGGACGCCGCGCTCGGCGCGGGCGTACTGATCCTGCGCGGCGCCCTGGGCGCGGCGGGCGCGGGCCTCGACGTCGTCGGCCCCGAGATCGTCGACGGCGTCGCGAACCCGGCCGCCGATGTCGCGGGCCGCGTCGGCCACGTGGTCGGCCGCGTCGCGCACGGTGTCCTTGGCCTGGCCGTAGAGGGTCTCGGCCTGTCCGGCGGCCTCGCGGGCGCGGCCCTCGACCGAGTCCCGCCGCGAGCCGGTCAGGTCGCCGAACGCGCCCTGCACCTTGCCGCCGAGTTCCCGGGCCGCGCCCGTGATCCGATTGGTATCGACCATGTCGTTCTCCTTCGTCGTCGCGTCGGCGACCGCCTCCGCGATCGCGCTCGTGGTGGGGGCGCCTCACCGTGAGGCGCCGGGTGACGTCCGTCAGCGCGGGCCGGAGCCCGCGGGCCCGGAGCCGGCCTTCGATCCGGGCGCGTCGCGCTTCTGGCGCCGGCCCTCGGTCTCCGTCCGGGCATCGCCGGTCAGCTTGCCGATGGCCTCCTTCACCGAGCCCTTGAGGTGCTCGGCGGACGGTGTCTTCCTGTCTTCGGTCATGGGCGCCTCGTCATGCGTGAGAAAACCCTTGCCGAGCGGAAGATGTACGCCGGGCGCGCCGGATCAATGGTGTGGTTGTACCAGTATGGCGGTATTCATCCGTCAGAGATGTTCAGGGGAAAGCCGTTCTCGCGCCCCCAAACGACTGCCTCGCTGCGCTTGTGGATGCCGATCTTGCGGTACAGTGCGGCGCCGTGATTGCGCACCGTGTTGCGCGACAGCCCGAGCTTGCGCGCGATCGCGTCGTCGCCGAGCCCCGCGCAGATCAGGTTGAGGATCTGGCGCTCGCGCACGGTCAGGTTCGGCGCCGCCGCGTCGCCGCCCTCCCGGGCCGGCCGGCGCAGGTTCGCCAGCTTCTCGATCAGCCCGCGGCTGAACCACGACGTGTCGGCCATCACCGTCTCGATCGCGTCGAACAGCTCCCGCTCCGAGTGCTTGCGCGCGGTGATGTCCTGCAGCACCAGCAGAACGAAGGCCGTCTCGTTGATCTCGACCCGCTCGGCCGAGACCAGGCAGTCGAGGTTCGCGCCGCTCTCGTGGCGCAGGCACACCTCGAGACCCAGCACGTAGCCCTGCCGCTCCAGGGCGGCCTCGACCTGCAGGCGCTGCTTCTCGGCGACCCACAGGCCGGCCTCCTCCAGCGAGCGACCGACGACGCGGTCCCCGCTCAGGCCGAAGACCCGGCTGAACGCCTCGTTCACGCCCGTGACCTGGCCGTCCTCGGCCCGCACCAGCACGGTCGGGATCGGCGTCATCCGGAACGCCTTGGCGAAGCGCTCCTCGCTCTGGCGCAGGGCGGCCTCGGCCTTCCGGCGCAGTTCCAGGTCCGCGAAGGTGAACAGCATGCAGGGCTCGTCGCCCATCTCGATCGGCTGCCCGGCGACGATCACGAAGCGGCTCCCGCCGTCGGGCAGGTCGAGGCAGGCCTCCATCTGCGGGATCGTGCCGCCCGCGTTGAGCCGCGCGACGGCGAGGTCGCGGTTGCGCGCGCCGGCCAGGACGTCGACCTCGTAGACGCTGCGGCCGATGACGGCGTCGCGGGTGTGGCCGGTCATCT